>JAFYGD010000162.1 GCA_017543415.1 Eubacterium sp.
TAGGCGTGGGCGAACAGATTGACGACCTTCAGCCGTTTGACGCAGACGCCTTTGCTTCCGCAATGTTTGACCTTAAACCCACCCACGAAGACGATGACAGTATTATCAATTTTATTGAAAATGAAGAAATTGATAATTAATAATGTATAATGGATAATTAACGGCGGGACACCCGCACCCGAACTTTAAATATGGAAAAAGAAAATATTGTATATGACAAAAGCTATAGGTTTGCAATACGAATTGTAAAACTATCAAATTATCTTGACGAAAAGCACGCTTATGCCATTTCTACCCAGATAGTAAAATGCGGAACAAGCATTGGTGCTAATATTGCCGAATCACAACAAGCCCAAAGCAGAAAAGATTTTATTTCAAAACTAAGTATTTCTCTAAAAGAAGTATCGGAGACAATTTATTGGCTGAATCTGTTAAAAGATACATCATATATCAGCGAAGCTCAGTATGACTCAATGATTAATGATTGTGATGAAATCGGAAGACTGCTTACGGCAATTATTAAAAGTGCAAAAAAAGATATTGAATAGCCGTGCGCAGCACCCAAAATTATCAATTGTCAATTATCAATTATCAATTAGAGGAAACTATGGATTTTATACTTGCTTCAAACAATAAGAAAAAGCTTGCCGAAATGCAGCGCATTTTAGCGCCGCTCGGAATTAACGTCGTAACCGCAAAAATGCTCGGTAAAACCCTTACCGACGTTGTTGAGGACGGCGAAACCTTTGAGGAGAACGCAAGAATCAAGGCGGTTGCCGCCTGTAAGGAAATGAATATGCCTGCAATCGCGGACGACAGCGGACTTTGCGTTGATTATCTCGGCGGCGCACCCGGTATATTTTCCGCGCGCTTTTCGGGCGAGCACGGCAATGACGAGGCAAATAACGACCTTCTGCTTGAAAAGCTTGAGGGCGTGCCTATGGAACAGCGCACGGCATATTATGTATGCGCTATCTGCTGCGTTTTTCCTGACGGAAGGGAAATTACCGTTCGCGGCGAGTGCCACGGAAATATAGGCTTTGAGCGCGACGGTAACGAGGGCTTTGGCTATGACCCGTTGTTTATCGTTGACGGCAGAGCCTTCGGAAGATATACCGCAGAGGAAAAGGACAGAATTTCCCATCGCGGCAACGCGCTCCGCGCATTAACAAAAGAACTGGAGAAAATAATATGACATCAAAAGAAAGAGCAGCCTGGCGCGCTAAAGCAAACTCCCTTGAGCCTATTATTCAGATAGGAAAAGAGGGTATAAGCGATAACCTTGTAACCCAGGTTGACGACGCTCTTGATACAAGAGAGCTGATAAAAATACGCGTACACCTTGAAACCGCGCCGAATGCACCCAAAGAATTTGCGTCCGAGCTTGCCGAAAAAACGGGAGCGGACGTAATTCAGGTTATCGGCGGCGTTATTGTGCTTTACCGCAAGGCGGATGAAGAAAAAATAGCCGAAAAGAAAAAGAGCCGCGGCTCGGGTTCGGCAAAGGCAACCGCCAAAAAGAAGGTAATAATTAAGGGAATGCGTCAAAGGCAAAAGGAAAAAGAGGCAAAAAATCCCTATGCCAAATATGACAGACCGAGAAGAGGATAAACAATGAAAATCGGAATTTTCGGCGGGGCGTTCAACCCCGTTCATAACGGGCATTTAAAGCTTATTGATATTCTTTCAAGCGTACCTATGAAGCCGAATTTCGCTTCGCTTGATAAATTTGTAATTATACCTACCGCAAATCCGCCTCACCGCTCTGACGACGAGTTTGTAAGCGGACTTGACAGGGTTAAAATGCTTCGCCTCGCAATTAAGGATAACGATATTTTTAATTCAAAAACCAATTCGGTAAAGCTTGAAATCAGCGATATTGAATTTGGCATGGTAGGCAAAAGCTATACCTATAATACCTTGAAAGCGCTGAAAGGGCTTTATCCCGAAGGCGAGTATTATCTCTTCGTAGGCTCTGACCAGCTCTTCGCTTTCAAAAGCTGGTATAAGTACGAAAAAATACTTAAGCTTGCAAGAATAGTAGTCTTTTCCCGTAAGGAAGAGGATATACCTAAGGTCAAGCAGTTCCTTGAGGAAAATAAGGATATTAACGCGGACGCCGTATATGCAAGTCCGTTTGACGTTTCCTCAAGCGAAATCCGTGCAAAGCTGAAAAACGGTGAAAGCATTGAAGGTCTCGTACCCTCATGTGTTGAAGATTATATAAAGGAGCATAAGCTCTATGTATGATTTTGAAAAGTACGAAAATCTTGTAAGGGAACGCCTTTCCGCTTACCGCTTTCACCACAGTATGTGCGTTGCTAAAAAGGCAAGGGAGCTTGCCGTAAAGCACGGCTTGAACGCGGATAAAGCGTACCTTGCGGGCATCCTTCACGATATTACCAAGGAAATGCCAAAGGATGAGCAAATCCGTATTATTGAGCAGTATGACCGAAAGCTGACTCCCGTTGAACGCGGCAACCACCGTGTTTTTCACCAGATGAGCGGCGCTGTTTATGTAAAGTATATCCTCGGAATTGACGATGAGGAAATAGTAAACGGTATCCGCTATCACACCACAGGCCATGAGAATATGACCGAATTTGAAATGCTTATTTACCTTGCGGATTTCACATCGGAGGACAGGGATTACCCCGATGTTGAAATAATGAGGGAAAAAACCGAAAAAAGCTTCCTTTCCGGTATGCTTTATTCGCTTAAATATACTATACGCGAGGTCGTTCGTCAGGAACGCCTGCTTCACCCCGATACCCTTAGCTGCTATAACTGGGTACTCGGAAGAATAACGGAGGACGATTAATGGAAAATAACTATTTTGAAATTGTTAAAACTGCCGTAAAGGCTATTGACAGTAAAAGAGGACAGGATATTGAGGTAATCAAGGTTGGCGATATTACGGTTCTTACCGATTATTTCGTTATCGCAACCGCAACCTCAAATACTCAGCTAAAGGCTATTGCGGACGAGGTTGAGTATAAGCTTTCCGAACAGGGAATAGAGCCCCACCACGTTGAAGGCAGAACAAGCGAATGGATTTGCCTTGACTATACGGGCGTTGTTGTTCATATCTTCTATTCCAATCAGCGCGATTTCTATCAGCTTGAGCGCCTCTGGGAGGACGGAGAAAAAATAGATATTGACGAATTTCTTGTTAAAGAATAAAATATAAATTTGGATATTACCTTTTTGGAGGATAATTATATGGACTATAATTTTAAAAAGATTGAAAAGAAGTGGCAGGATATCTGGGAAGAAAAGGGTACCTTCAACGCCGTTGATAATTCGGATAAGAAAAAGTTTTACGCCCTTGTTGAATTTCCCTATCCCTCGGGCGCAGGTATGCACGTAGGCCATATCAAGGCTTATTCGGGCCTTGAGGTTGTAAGCCGTAAAAGAAGGCTTCAGGGCTATAACGTTCTGTTCCCTATAGGCTTTGATGCTTACGGCCTTCCTACCGAAAACTACGCAATTAAAACAGGAATTCATCCCCGTAAGGTTACGGATATGAATATTGAAAAGTTCACCTCGCAGCTTAAAAGAGTTGGCTTTTCATTTGACTGGAAAAGAGTAATTGATACTACTGACGAAAGCTACTATAAGTGGACGCAGTGGATTTTCCTTAAAATGTTTGAAAACGGACTTGCTTTCAGGGATAAAACCCTTGTAAACTACTGTCCCTCCTGTAAGGTAGTTCTTTCAAACGAGGATTCACAGGGCGGCAAGTGCGATATCTGCCACAGCGACGTTGTTCAGAAATCAAAGGACGTATGGTACCTTCGTATTACGGAATATGCCGATAAGCTCCTTGAAGGACTTGAGGAGGTTGACTATCTTCCCAACGTTAAGCTTCAGCAGGTAAACTGGATAGGTAAATCACGCGGCGCTTTCGTAAACTTCAAAATCAACGAAGCCCCCGAAGAGCTCCGTATTTATACAACCCGTCCCGATACGCTTTTCGGCGTAACCTTTATGGTTATTGCACCCGAGCATCCGCTTATTGATAAGTACAGCGAAAAAATTTCAAATATGAGCGCTATTGAGGATTACCGCAAGGAGTGCGCAAAGAAAACAGAATTTGAGCGTACACAGCTTGTAAAGGATAAGACGGGCGTCAGAATTGAAGGCATTACCGCAAAGAACCCCGTTAACGGCAAGGACATCCCAGTATATATTTCCGACTATGTAATGATGGGCTACGGCACCGGCGCAATTATGGCGGTACCCGCTCACGACCAGCGCGACTGGGAATTTGCAAAGAAGTTCGGCATTGATATTATCGAGGTTATCAAGGGCGGCGATATCGAGGTTGAAGCTTATACAGGCGACGGCGAGATGGTTAATTCCGATTTCCTCAACGGTCTTGATAATAAGAAGGATTCAATCGCAAAGATGATTGATTTCCTTGCTGATAAAGGAATCGGCGAAGGCGGCGTTCAGTATAAAATGAAGGACTGGGCGTTCAACCGTCAGCGTTACTGGGGCGAGCCTATTCCGATTGTTCACTGCCCGAATTGCGGACTTGTTGCAGTTCCTGATGAGGAGCTTCCGCTCCGTCTGCCCGACGTTGAAAACTTTGAGCCCGGTCAGGACGGCGAAAGCCCGCTTGCAAAGATTGACAGCTTTGTAAACTGCAAGTGCCCCAAGTGCGGCGGCGATGCAAAGCGTGAAACAGATACAATGCCTCAGTGGGCAGGCTCAAGCTGGTACTTCTTAAGGTACATTGACCCCCATAACGATAAAGCGCTTGCCGATATGGATAAGCTTAAATACTGGGGTCCCGTTGACTGGTATAACGGCGGTATGGAGCACGTTACCCGCCATATGATTTATTCCCGCTTCTGGCACCGCTTCCTTTACGATATCGGCGCAGTTCCGTTCAAGGAGCCCTATCTTAAAAGAACCGCGCAGGGACTTATTTTAGGACCTGACGGAGTTAAAATGAGTAAATCCCGCGGCAACGTTATTGACCCCAACGAGGTTGTTGACGTTTACGGCGCAGACGTTCTGCGTACCTACGTTCTCTTTATGGGCGACTATGAGCAGGCAGCGCCGTGGAGCGAAAGCAGCGTTAAGGGCTGTAAGCGCTTTATTGACCGTCTCTGGAAGCTTCAGGATATGACCGTTGACGGAAACGAATATTCAAAAGAGCTTTCCTCGGCAATGCATAAAACCATTAAAAAGGTAAGCGAGGATATTGAGGCAATGAAGTTCAATACCGCAATCGCGGCAGTTATGACTTTGCTCAATCAGGTTTACGATAACGGCAAAATCAACCGTGCAGAGCTGCGCGATTTAATCCTTATCGTTAACCCCTTTGCACCCCATGTAACAGAGGAAATCTGGGAAAATATGGGCTTCGGCGGAATGCTTAACGAAGCGCAGTGGCCTTCCTTTGACGAATCCAAAACCGTTGACGATACAGTTGAAATCGTACTCCAGGTTATGGGCAAGGTTCGTTCAAGAATGGTTATTCCCGTTGATATGCCTGCTGACGAGGTTATTGCTCTTGCAAAAGAGGACGAAAAAATTAAAGAGCTCATTGACGGCAAGCAGATTAAAAAGGAAATCTACGTACCCAAAAAGCTCGTAAATATAGTAGCAATATAACAAAAACGGACTCGCAAGAGTCCGTTTATATTTTAGTCGTATATGCCATAATCCCCCCGGGAACAACATCAACTATCCCGTATGAACCGTCGCAAACAGCGCCGGGGTTTAAAACATAAAGCCCGTCAACAATTTCAAAGTAGGGAA
>JAFYGD010000163.1 GCA_017543415.1 Eubacterium sp.
GAAAAAGTGGTTTTTACCGATTTCAATAAATTCCATCGGTTTGGTAAAGCGCTTTTGCCATTTTTCAACGGCTTCACGCGAAACGTCGTTTGTACTGAACATCATTGTAACATCCATATCAACGGGCGTTTCATTGTGCAGCTCATAGCTTGCAATCAAATCGTAATCGGCTTTAATAGGGTCAAAAATCAGCTTTTTGAAAAAGCGGTTTTTCATCCGTTCCTCGTCCTCCGCCTTAAAGCCGCCGAACTCAACGAGCTTATGGAAAAACTCGCTGTCGGAAAGGCCCGCGTATTCCATAGTATGCCAGTACTCACCCGGCGCTTCATGGGAAGCAACGAACAGATGTTCAGGCATATATTTAAGATACTTATTAACAAGCATTTCAAAGCTTACAACGCTGCCCATACTGTAACCGAAAACGGCATATTTTCCGCCGTCAAGATACTCGTTGAGACATTTTGCGGTATCCCTTGCCATTTCGTCAAAGCTTTGGTAAAACGGTTCCTTTGCGCGCGGTCCGTGGCCTGCATAGTCAACGGGAATTATTTCAATATCTTCCCTTAAAAAGGGGTTCAGCTTTGAAAACACCTCTGAAACACCGCCTGCATACGGAATACAAAAAAGCTTTATACTCATTTGGCATCATCCTTCTTTATCTGTTTTGGATTGATAAGGAAATTAAAGAACGTATTAACGGGCTTTATACCCGAAACGAATACGATAATCAGCGCTGCTATTATTGAAAGATAAGCATAGTTTTCGGGGCTGATTTTCATAAGAAATTCGGTAAGCCCGAGCTTATCCCTGACAATATAGATTATCGGGAAATGCAGCACATATATTGCAAGGGTACGCGCGCCGTAGCTTGTAAGGAAGGTTTTTACATTTGAAACAAGCGAGGTTACGGCAAAGACCATAATAAATGAGAATACATAATAGCCAAGCCTTATAAGTGCTCCCCACGGCATTAAGTAGCCGCAATCTTCATAAGAGGACTTGCCCTTTAAGATATTAATATATGGGAATATATCGTTTACAAAAACAATACTGCAAGCAAGTACTGCAACAAGTATCAAAGCGGAAATAATTTTTGACGGAATTTTAGAAGTGATTTTAAGCACGCTTTCATTATCAAGGCAGAAGCCCGCAAAGAAGAACGGGAAGAAAACAAACAGCCTTGAAAGCGAAAGGTAGGTACCTATGCTTGTATCATAACCTACAAGAAGCGCAAGCGCTATTGCAAGCACAAATACCGAAACGCGGCTGAAACGCTGAAGGAAAAAAGTAATGAGCGCATAAACAAATATTACAAGCGCGTACCATGAAACGTCGTTAAAATCAAAGAATTCTATAGTATCGCGGTCTAAGGCAATCCATTTTGAAGCAAAAAGCAAAACCTTAATTATAACGCACATTATCAGGTAAGAATAGACCTTATCATAGCGCTTATTCCTGATTGTGCTTTTCATCAGAAGGCCTGATACAAACACAAACGCAGGCATATGGAAGGTATAGATAAACAGATAAATTGAGCTTATTGCTTCGTTTTGTTCCGTATAGACGGAAATCATATGGCCTATTGCCACAAAAACAATAAGCAGGAATTTCAGATTATCCCATTTTGCAATTCTTTCTTTACTCATTTTATTTTACCTGCAGAATCGACGTTGAGCCTGAGTTCTCCGTCTTCATTATAAATAGTTGCCCAGGTGACAAGATCGCCGCTTGTATCATCAAAAACGGAAATTCTTAAACCGTTTTGCGCAAAAGCGATGGTACCGTCAAACTTGGTTGTGCAAGAGTTAAAGTTGGTTGTGGTTTTAACTTTACGTCCCGGTATTACGGCAATTGATTTATTCTCAATCGTTTCGGGGCTAGTTTCTTCAAGCTCGCATTTACCGTCCCTTGAAAGGCAAACGTATCTTGTTCCCTTTAACTGACTTATATCAATTGTAAAACCGAGTTTTTCAAGCTGTGCCTGAAGCTCGGGAGTCCATACGGACGATATATCCGCGCTTGACTGAAGAAGAACAACGTACTGCTTCTTTTCAAGCTCTTTAAGGAATTCAGTAGGCGTTACGGCAGTGTTAAGGAAGCACTGGTTTTTCCTTCTTTCGTAATCCTTTAGGGTTTTCTTGCTTACAAGGTTTTTCTTTCTTGCGTCAGTATAATCACCGTTTTCAAGCAGATAATTGCCGAGCCAGTCGGCAAGCTTAACGGCTCCCCTTGCGTTAAGGTGGTCA
>JAFYGD010000164.1 GCA_017543415.1 Eubacterium sp.
AAACGGTATTTTTTGCCACACAAAAGGCGAGGACGCCTACACTCTTGAAGGTCAGATTATTCGCCTTGCAGACAGAATTGCATACATTAACCACGATATTGACGACGCTGAACGGGGCGGGGTTCTTACCGAAGAGGATATTCCTCTTGATTTAAGAATCAAGCTCGGAATGAAGAAAAGCGAAAGAATTAACAATATGGTTCTTGACGTTATAAACAACAGCGGCGATAAAATAAAAATGAGCGAAGAAATGTGGCATAATTTCAATGAGCTTCATGATTTTATGTTCGTTGCCGTTTATAAAAACCCGATATGTAAAAGCGAAGAAGCAAAAGCAGTTGCTATGCTAGAAAAGCTTTACGATTACTATTTGAAAAACCCGAATGAAATGCCGTTTGAATACCGCAAGGTTGCAGATGAGGAAGCTATTGAAATTGCAGTTTGCGATTATATTGCCGGTATGAGCGATAATTATTCGGTTAAAGTCTTTAACCAGCTTTATGTACCTAAATTCTGGATTGAATAAAAAGGAGGTGAGACTATGGCTCTGCCTGACAGCTTTTTGCAGGAATTAAAACTTAAAACGGATATTGAGGACATAGTCTCATCCTATGTTACTTTAAAAAAACGAGGTTCAACGTACGTAGGGCTTTGTCCGTTTCATAATGAAAAAACTCCTTCGTTTACCGTTTATCCCGAAACGCAGTCGTTTTACTGCTTCGGCTGCAGCTCCGGCGGAGACGCTGTAGGATTTATAAAAAGAATTGAAAACCTTGATTATATTGACGCGGTTAAGCTCCTTGCTCAGAGAGCGGGAATGCAGATGCCCGAGGACGGCGTTGACGATTCGCTCGGCAAAAAGCGCAGGGTTATACTTGAAATAAACCGCGAAATGGCAAGGTTTTACCACAACTATATGATGTCCGACGAAGGCAAGGCAGGATTAAACTACTTCAAAGCAAGAGGACTTACCGCTAAAACAATTACAAAGTTCGGACTCGGCTATGCGCCCAACAGCTGGGACAGGTTGTTGAAACACCTTAAAGAAAAGGGTTTTTCAATAAGCGATATGCTTGCCGCAGGTGCAATAAGTCGCTCGCAGAAGGGAAGTTACTTTGACTTTTTCAGAAACAGGGTTATGTTTCCCATTATTGATATACGGGGCAACGTAATTGCCTTCAGCGGCCGTGCGATTGACAGCTCTGAAAGCAGAAGGTATATGAACAGTATCGATACTCTCGTTTATAAAAAGACCAACGAGGTTTTCGGTTTGAATATTGCAAAGGACAGCGGTTCAGCTTCTTTGATTCTGTGCGAAGGCAATATGGACGTTATTGCAATGAATCAGGCAGGGTTTACAAACTGCGTTGCAGGCTGCGGAACGGCGCTTACCAACGAGCAGGTAAGGCTGATTAGCCGCTATGCAAACGAAGTCATACTTTGTTATGATAATGACCCTGCGGGGCGCAAGGCTCTTGATAAAGCTATCCGCCTTTTCAATCAGACAGATATTAAAATCAGAATTCCTAATTTGAGCGGCGGCAAGGACCCCGATGAGATTATTAAAAACGTAGGTGCTGAAAGATTCAGGGCAATGCTTGAATCCTCGTCTAATGAAATTGAGTACGCTATTCTGAATCTTCGTGCTGATTTTGATTTGAATACTATTCAGGGTAAAAACGATTTCCTTAACGAAGTAATTAAGCTGCTTGCCTCTGCTTCGCCGATTGAACAGGATTTATATATTTCAAAGCTGTGCGAGGAATTACAGGTCGATAAAGCAAGCGCAAAAGCGCAGTTGAGTCAGTTTTCAAAGCGCAGCAAGTATAACTCTCAACGCAGGCAAAGACAAAACGAGTTAAGCGAGCGAATACGCCGTGAGCGCAAGGAAAGCTTTGAGCTTTCTTCAACGCCTAAAAAGATTAAAGCGGAGGACAGGCTGTTAGGTCTTTTAATGAAATATCCGAGCTGTATAAAGCATCTTGACGGGTTTAACGCAGATTGTCTTTCAACCGGGTTTGTTCGCAAGGTTTATGATATTACGGTAAGACTTATAAACGATTCAGTCCCAACCGATTTAATTCAGTATTCAGAGCTTTTAACCGATTCGGAGCTCGGACGCCTTTCGGGAATTATTGCCCGCTCAAGCGATAGCCTTAATCCTGACGGAGAGTTTAAGGACTGTTTAAAGGCTATTACAGAAGAATTCAATTCCGTTAAAAACGAAAGCGGTGTTGACTTAAACAATAATGATGCATTTTTAAATGCTTTAAATAAGTTAGGTAATAATAACAATAATACATAAGAGGAGAAACCGTATGGAGAAAAAAGAACAGGCTACACAGTCTATGACAGCTGAAGAGAAAAAAATGAACGCGTTCAGAAAGCTTGTTGAACGCGGTAAACAGCAGGGTAATCTTTCCGCACAGGAAATTGACACCGTAATCGTTGAAATGGACCTTGACGTTGACGAGCTTGAAAAGCTTAACGATATGCTTGACGCAGCCAACGTTACCATTATTGATGATTTTTCGGCTGAAGCTTTAAGCGGTATTCCGCTTGAGGTTGACCTTCCAAAGGAGACTGATGCTGCTGACACTATTGCCGTTAACGATAACGCTGCAATGGACGACCCCGTAAAAGTTTACCTTAAGGAAATCGGTACTATTCCGCTCCTTACGGGTGAAGAGGAGCAGGTTCTTGCAATGCGGATTGCCGACGGTGACGAAGCTGCAAAGAAAAAGCTTGCCGAGGCTAACTTAAGGCTTGTTGTAAGTATTGCAAAACGCTATGTAGGCAGAGGAATGCAGTTCCTTGACCTTATTCAGGAGGGTAACCTCGGTTTAATCAAGGCTGTTGATAAGTTCGATTACAACAAGGGCTTTAAGTTTTCCACATACGCAACCTGGTGGATCAGACAGGCTATTACGCGCGCTATTGCAGACCAGGCAAGAACTATTCGTATTCCCGTTCATATGGTTGAAACTATTAATAAGGTTAAAAAGGCTAAGTCACAGCTGTTGCATTTAAGCGGTCATGAACCGACTCCCGAAGAGATTTCCGATTATCTCAACATGCCCGTTGATAAGGTTCGTGAAATTTTAAGAGTTGCACAGGACCCCGTTTCTCTTGAAACTCCTATCGGTGAAGAGGAAGACAGCCATCTTGGCGATTTTATTCCCGATGATGACGCTCTTGCGCCTGCTGACGCGGCTTCAATGAGTCTTTTAAAGGAACAGCTTGCAGACGTTCTTAAAACACTTACGCCGCGTGAAGAAAAGGTATTATCGCTTCGTTTCGGCCTTGAGGACGGTAATCCGAAAACGCTCGAAGAGGTTGGCAAGGAATTTAACGTAACGCGTGAGCGTATTCGTCAGATTGAGGCAAAGGCTTTAAGAAAGCTCCGTCATCCGAGCAGAAGTAAGAAATTAAAGGACTTTTTAGACTGATGGAACAAAG
>JAFYGD010000165.1 GCA_017543415.1 Eubacterium sp.
TAATCTTGCCGCCGAGGGTGCGCTCCCTGTCCTTATCGGTCCAGGGGAATTCGCCAAACTCCTGTTTTGTTAAATCAACAAACAGAACCTTGCCCATGTATCCGCAGTATTCAGTCATTATCATCACTCCTTATTGTAAGTGTATGTATTTCATTGTTATCAAATATATACAGCTTTCCCGCGCTGCCGTAGTTTTCCATAAAGAAATCCGTTGCAAGCTTTGCCTCAAGCGCGCCGATAATTGCCGCAGTTGAGCTCGGGGAAAGGTTTTTATTTCCCGTTTCTTCAAGTATTCCCGCCTTTTCCAAATCGGGCGTTTTTCCGGGGATATAAAGGTAAGCCGTGCCGAAAAAGCCGTTAATGCTTCCGTTAATGCAGGGCGTTTTGCTCTCTTTGCAAAGGGCGTTAACCTGCCTTCGCGTTTCAATATTATCAACGGCGATTATTACAATTTCATAGCCGTCTGCAAGAGCTTTTTCATATTTGCCGAAATGGTAATTTATCTCTGTTTCGGGCGCATAAGCGCCGAGCCTTTTTGCAAGGAGAGCGCATTTTTCCCTGCCCGTATCTTCCTTTGTGTAAAAGAACTGGCGGTTAAGGTTTCGCTCTTCAACCGTGTCGTAATCAACAAGTAAAAGCCTTCCTATTCCCGCTCCCGCAAGGTGAACCGCGGCGTTTGTTCCAAGTCCGCCGCAGCCTATAATTACGGCGCTGTTTTTTGAAATATCAAAGCCCTGAATTTCCGCTTTTAAACTCATTTTCCGTAATTACCTCCGCAGCTTTGCGTGTTTCCGCCGAGGGTTTCAACGGCGTGGGGGAGAACGTTAAGAACAACCTCAATGCTCTCCTTTACAGCCTTCGGACTGCCGGGAAGATTGATAATCAGCGAGCCGCCGCGTATTCCGCTTACGGCGCGGGAAAGCATTGCCCTGTCCGTTATTTCAAGGCTTTTTGCCCTTATGGCTTCGCTGATACCGAGCACCTCTTTTTCAATTACGGCTTTTGTTGCTTCGGGCGTTACATCGCGCGGCGCAAAGCCCGTTCCGCCCGTGGTGAAAATAACCTCGCATTTTTCTTCGTCTGCAAGAGAGGTTATTGCTTTAGAAATCATATCCTTTTCATCCGGAACAAGGCGGTAAACGCTTTCGCTGCAAAGCGGTTTTACGCACTCCGCAATAGCGGGACCGCTTTTGTCATCGCACTCGCCTTTATAGCATCTGTCGCTTACGCAGATTATTCCGATTTTCATTGCTATCACCCAATGTCATATTACCATATTTATACATACAGTTCAATATATAAAATTTACTCTTTTCTTATTGTGTAATATATGGTAATATTAAGTTAATGATATTGCCCGACTCCGCAAGCCTAAATGTTCACACACGGTTTACGGAGCGTAGCCGAAATAAACCTCACATCGGCTAAAGGGTATAGCGGGAAACGGCTATGCCTTCCGTGTTTGAAAAGGAGCAGTTATCATGAAAAAGGTTTTAGCATTACTCATGGCGCTCGTTATGGCGTTTGCTTTTGCGGCATGCGCTGCAAAGCCCGCCGAAGAAGAACCCGCAGCAGCCGATGCAAAGGTAATCCGTCTTTCAACGACTACCTCTGTTAACGACTCAGGCCTTCTTCCGTATCTTCTTCCCACCTTTGAAGAAAAAACGGGTTATAAGGTTGAGGTTCAGTCCGCAGGTACAGGCGCCGCAATCCAGAAGGCCATTGACGGCAACGCAGACGTAATCCTTGTTCACGCAAAGGCTTCCGAAGAGGAATTCATTGCAGGCGGCTACGGCGTTGAAAGAATTCCGTTTATGTACAATTATTTTGTAATTGTAGGCCCGAAGGCAGACCCCGCAGGCGTTAAAGGCAGCGCGGATGCAGCTACCGCATTCGGCAAGATTAAGGAAAGCGAAAGCAAGTTTGTTTCCCGCGGTGACGAGAGCGGAACACACAAGGCTGAGCTTAAAATCTGGGGCGAAGGAAACGAGCCCAACGCAGAAGCCGACAAGTGGTACATCAGCGCAGGTCAGGGTATGGGCGCATGTCTTACAATGGCAAGCGAGCAGCAGGCTTACTGCCTTACCGATAAGGCAACCTTCCTTTCAATGAAGGACGAGCTTGACCTTGACATCGTTCTTGAAGAGGGCGAGGATATGAAGAACACATATTCTCTTATCGCAGTTAACCCGGAAAAGATAGACGGCGTTAACACCGAAGGCGCGCAGGCATTTATTGACTGGATGCTCAGCGACGAAGCTAGCGCACTTATCGCCAAGTACGGCGAAGAAGAATACGGCGTTGCACTTTTCACTCTTCTTGAAAAATAATTAAATGGAAAGTATAAGACAGGCGTTTGACTTACTGTTTTCCCTTGATAAAGAGCTGCTTCAGGTAATAGGCGTAACAATGCGTATGTCCTTTTTCAGCACAACTGTTTCGTGCTTAATAGGGCTTCCGCTCGGAGCGCTTATCGGAACCCGCAGCTTTAAGGGAAAGGCGTTTATAAAAAGACTTATTCACACTTTAATGGGCTTGCCGCCGGTGGTGGCAGGCCTGCTTGTCTATACCCTGTTTACCCATTACGGTCCGTTCGGAAGTCTTAACCTTCTGTTTACGGTAAAAATAATGGTTATTGCGCAGGTTATTCTGATTACGCCTGTTGTTATCGGGCTTTCCTCCTCATTTATTGAGAGTACCTCAAAGCCCGTGATTGAAACTGCAAGAGGTCTCGGGCTTTCAAGAGGTAAAATTGCAGGGCTCTGTATTTCCGAGGGGCGTTCCTCGCTGTTTTCCGTTGTTCTTAACGCCTTCGGGCGCTCTATCGCAGAGGTAGGAGCGGTAAGTATAGTCGGCGGTAATATACAGTGGAAAACAAGGGTAATGACCACGGCGATTATGCTTGAAACAAATAAAGGCAAGTTTTCCTTTGCGCTTGCGCTGGGCATAATCCTTTTAATTATTGCCTTTATCGTTAACGCGCTTGCCTCGTTTATAGTAAAGGAGCCTGCCGATGATTAAGATTAAGAATTTGAAAAAATGCTACGGTGAACGCACCGTGCTTGATATAGCCGGACTTAATATAAATGACGGCGAAACCGTTGCCTTTGCCGGCGCAAACGGCAGCGGCAAAACAACGCTTCTTCGTATTCTTGCGGGTATGCTGAAAGCCACCGAAGGTGAAATTGACGCGCCGAAAGAGGTGCTTTACCTTCCGCAGCAAAGCTATGCCTTCCGCGGAGATTTGATTAAAAACATAACGCTCGGCGGAGCCGATAAAACAGAAGCCGAAAGGCTGCTTGAAGCGCTTGAGCTTTCGCACCTGAAGGGGAAAAAGGCGCTTTCGCTTTCGGGCGGAGAGCTTCAGAGGCTTGCGCTTTGCCGTTTGCTTGTAAGGGACTGCAGGCTGCTTTTACTTGACGAGCCAACGAGCGCGTGCGACGCAAAGGGCGCCGAGCTTGTTATCAGCGCAATTAAGGACTATCAGAAAAAGCAGGGCTGTACCGTTTTGATGAGCACCCATTCTCCCGTGCTTGCCGCGTCTGCCGCTGACAGACTGATTATCCTTAACGGAGGAAGGGTTGAAGCTGACGGAGCGCCCAAAGAGGTGCTTTTAAACCCGGGTACCGACTGGGCAAAAAGCTTTATTGCAGGGTGGAAAATATAATGCTTAACGTTCTCACACGGGATGAAGCCGTTGCTCTTATCAAAGAAAAAACGGCGCAGTTTGTTCCCGAAACCGAAAAAGTGAATATTTCCTCCGCATTGGGCAGAACGCTCGCGCAGGATATCGTTTCAAAGGAAAATATTCCCTCGTTTGACAGAACCACGGTAGACGGCTACGCCGTAATTGCCGAGGATACCTTCGGCGCGGGAAACTCCGCTCCCGTTCAGCTTGACATTGCAGGCGAAATACTTATGGGCGAAAATGCGGATTTTACCCTTGAAAGAGGACAGTGCGCAAAAATCTCAACCGGCGGTATGCTGCCGAAGGGTGCAAACGCCGCGGTTATGGTTGAGCATACGGACAGCGGCGAAGGGCTGTGCCTGATTTATAAATCCGCCGCACCTTATGAAAACGTTACAAAAACGGGAGACGATATATCGCAGAATGAAACCGCGCTTAAAAAAGGCACGGTAATTACCCCCGCGCAAATCGGCGTGCTTTCGGCGCTCGGCGTTTATGAGGTTCCCGTTTATAAAAAGCCCGTTATTGCCGTTATTTCAACGGGCGATGAAATTGTTAAGGATAACCCCGAAAAGGGACAGATAAGGGATATTAACACCTATCTGCTTTCCTCCGCCGTTAAGAATTACGGCTGCGAAGTATATGAATACGGCGCAGTGCGCGACAGCAGGGAGGAAATTGAAAACGCAGTAAAAAGCTGCATAAAAAAAGCCGACGCCGTGCTTATTTCGGGCGGCTCCTCGGCAGGAACAAGGGATATGACCGTGGATATAACGGACACGCTGGGCAAGGCGTATTTTCACGGAATTGCAATGAAACCGGGCAAGCCGACCATATTCGGAATTGTTGAAAACAAGCCCGTTTTCGGACTTCCCGGTCACCCGCTGGCGGCTTACTTTGTTTTCCGCCTTATTGTAACCGAATACATAAAAAATATTATGAATATGCACGCCGACAAGCCGGAAAAAAGCGGCAGCCTTGCGGTCAATATTCCCTCAAACCACGGCAGGGAGGAATTTCTCTGCGTTAAATTCAATGAAAACAATGAGGTTGTTCCCCTGCATACCAAATCGGGTATAGTTTCCGTTTTGTCAGAAGCGGAAGGTTTTATCAGAATTCCCCGGAACGCAGAAGGTATGTTTAAAGGAACAGCCGTGGAAATATACGAACTATGAAATACAATTATTTAAACAACCTGCCTCTTGACGAGGCAAAAAGTAAATACTATGAGCATTTAACGAATGTCGGTTTCAGCGGCAAAACGGAAACCGTACCCGTTACGGACGCCTGCGGCAGAGTCATTAAAAATGCTGCCTATGCGCATATCTGTTCGCCGCACTACAACGCTTCCGCAATGGACGGAGTTGCCGTTAAGGCTGAAATAACCTTTAATGCAAGCGAGCGTACTCCCGTTACCCTGACCCCTGCGGATTATACCATTGTTGACACGGGCGACCCGCTTCCCGAAAACGCGGACGCGGTAATTATGGTTGAGGATTTGATTGAAAACGGAGAAGGCTGTTATGAAATCATTTCCTCCGTTGTTCCGTGGCAGAACGTGCGTCAGGTCGGCGAGGATATATGTATGGGCGATATGATTGCCCCCTCGGGAACGGTTCTTACGCCCTCGCTTTGCGGCGCGCTCCTTGCGGGCGGCATTACCGAAATTGAGGTAATCAGAAAGCCGCTTGTGG
This sequence comes from Eubacterium sp., assembly GCA_017543415.1. Taxonomy (GTDB): domain Bacteria; phylum Bacillota; class Clostridia; order Oscillospirales; family Acutalibacteraceae; genus Eubacterium_R. The sequence goes on from JAFYGD010000165.1 coordinate 5,383, forward strand.
GAATTATTCCTACGGGGGACGAAATTGTACCCCCTACAGCAGAGCCCGGAACCGGCGATATTATTGAATTCAATTCAACCGTTTTCAAGGGCATGCTCGGCGAAATGAACGCAAATGCAAGGGTTTACCCGATTACTCCCGACAAAAAAGATTTGATAAAAGCCGCGCTTGAAAAGGCGCTGTGCGAATGCGATATTGTTCTTGTTTCCGCGGGCTCTTCCGCAGGGCGCGACGATTATACAAGCGAAATTATCGCCTCCCTCGGCACGGTTCTTGTTCACGGAATTGCAATCAAGCCCGGCAAGCCCGCCGTGCTCGGCGAGGCGCTCGGGAAGCCGGTAATCGGACTTCCCGGATATCCCGTTTCGGCTATCGTGATTATGGACGAAATAGTTTCCGGCGTTGTTGCGATGTACTACGGTAAAACAAAGCTTCCGCGTGAAACCGTAAAAGCCGTGCTTGCAAAGAAAATTGTTTCTTCGCTTAAATACAGCGAATACGTGCGCGTTTCGCTCGGCAGGATTAACGGTAAGCTTTCCGCTTCTCCGCTTGCAAGGGGCGCGGGCGTAATTACAAGCTTTACCAAGGCTGACGGCGTTCTGATTGTACCGCAGAACTGCGAAGGCATTGAGGCGGGCGAGGAAATTGAGGTACGCCTTAACAAGCCGCTCTGCGAAATTGAAAACACGCTTATAGTAACAGGCAGTCACGACCCGCTTATTGACGAGGTTGCGGACTTTCTTGCAAAAAAAGGCGCTCCCTTCAGAGTTTGCTCAACCCACGTCGGCAGCATGGGCGCAATATATACCGTGCGCGACGGTCTTGCCCATATGGGCGGTATCCACCTGCTTGATACAAATACGGGAATTTACA
>JAFYGD010000166.1 GCA_017543415.1 Eubacterium sp.
CATGGTACCGGGGTCAACATTGATATACGGGTCAAGCTTCTGCGCCGCAACCTTCAGTCCCCTTGCTTTGAGAAGTCTGCCGAGCGAAGCGGCGGTAATACCTTTTCCGAGGCCGGAAACAACGCCGCCCGTTACAAAAATATATTTAGTCATATTATCAGTCCCACGCCGTAGTATTTTGGCAGTATTCGTTTTCCGAATCCAAAGCAGCGTTGTAATACGAATTGTCAACAAGCTTTTTTGCTTCGGTATAATTTGTCTGGTCAATAATAATCATGTGTGAAATCAAAGGTATATTTTCCGTCATTTCAATTACCTCCTTTAAAAAGTGACAAAGGCATCCCGGATTTCTCCAAGACGCCTTCGCCTTATATAAAAGTTTGTTATAGGTTTATCTTATACTACGCCCTGTGCAATCATAGCGTCCGCAACCTTTTCAAAGCCCGCAATGTTTGCGCCCGCTACATAGTCGCCCTCAAGGCCGTATTTTTTGGATGCTTCGTCAATGTTATGGTAAATGTTAACCATAATATCCTGAAGCTTATGGTCAACCTTTTCAAAGCTCCAGTAAACTCTTTCGGAGTTCTGGCTCATTTCAAGCGCAGAAGTAGCTACGCCTCCCGCGTTGCCCGCTTTGCCGGGGATAAAGAGCACGCCGTTTTCCTGAAAATACTTTGTAGCGTCTCTTGTTGTAGGCATATTGGCGCCTTCGCATACTGCAATAACGCCGTTTGCAACAAGCTGCTTTGCGTCCTCAAGATGAAGCTCGTTCTGGGTTGCGCAGGGTAAAGCAATATCGCACTTAATCTGCCATACGCCCCTGCCCTCATGGTATTCTGCGGAAGGTCTTGCAGCAGCATATTCGGTAAGTCTTGCGCGTTTAACCTCCTTGATTTCCTTAAGGAGCTCAACGTCAATTCCTTCCTTATCGTAAATCCAGCCCGTTGAATCCGAAACGGTAACAACCTTTGCGCCGAGCTGCTGCGCCTTTTCAACTGCATAGATTGCAACGTTGCCCGAGCCCGATACAACAACGGTTTTACCGGCAATATCCATGCCGTGGCATTTAAGCATTTCCTCTGTGATATAAAGGAGGCCGTAGCCCGTTGCTTCCGTTCTTGTAAGCGAACCGCCGAAGGATAAGCCCTTACCTGTCAAAACGCCCTCATAGCGCTTCTGAATCCTTTTATACTGACCGAACATATAACCGATTTCCCTTGCGCCGGTGCCGATATCGCCCGCGGGAACGTCCGTATTTTCACCGATTACCTTGCACAGTTCAGTCATAAAGCTCTGGCAGAACATCATAATCTCTCTGTCGCTTTTGCCCTTCGGGTCAAAGTCAGAACCGCCCTTGCCGCCGCCGATAGGAAGTCCGGTAAGCGAGTTTTTGAAAATCTGTTCAAAGCCGAGAAATTTAATTACCGAAAGCGTTACGCTCGGGTGAAGCCTTAAGCCGCCCTTGTAAGGGCCGATTGCCGAGTTGAACTGAACGCGGAACGCTCTGTTTACATGAACCTGACCGCTGTCGTCAATCCACGGAACGCGAAAACGGAAAATTCTTTCCGGCTCAACAAGTCTTTCAAGCAGGGCAAGCCTTCTGTATCTTTCCTCGTTTGCCTCAATAACGGGGCGGAGAGAATCAAATACCTCCTCTACTGCCTGAAGAAACTCAGGCTCGTTGCCGTCGCGTCTCCTTAAGAAATCCATTACTTCATCTACATAAGCCATAATTTTTCCTCCTGAAAAGCAGAAAAGGGCGCATTAATGAATAATCATTAACGACGCCCTTGCCTGAAATATTTACTTAAATAGATAAAGAGTCCCTGAGCATTTGCCCAAAGACTCCGTTGCCTTTACGTGAAAATGTTACACCAAAAAAACCGCGTTGTCAAGCCTTTTTTGAAAATTTTTCTTGACATCGCCGAGTGCCTATTATATATTATTCATATACAAAAAAATGATTTTTTGAGCAACGGCGTTCATTAATTACGGGGTATCCCGTTATTAGTGGGCGCATTTTTTGAAAGAGGTTGACAGTATGGTTTATACAAAAGACGATGTTATTCAGTTTTGTATTGAAGAGGACGTAAAATTTGTACGTCTTGCATTCTGCGACGTATGGGGACGTCAGAAAAATATTTCAATTATGGCTGACGAGCTTGAACGCGCCTTCGGTTACGGTATAGCGCTTGACGGCTCGGCAATCCGCGGCTTCGGCGGTGAGGTGCATTCGGATTTGCTTCTTCATCCGGATGCGGAAACGCTTACAATTCTGCCGTGGCGTCCCGAACAGGGCAAGGTTGTAAGAATGTTCTGCTCCATTACCTATCCGGACGGAAAGCCGTTTGAATGCGATACAAGAACACTGCTTAAAAACGCTGTTGCAAAGGCTGAAAAGGCGGGCTACCGTTTTTATTTCGGTGCGGAGCAGGAGTTTTATCTCTTTAAGCTTGACGATAATAACGAACCTACCAAAATCCCCTATGACAAGGCGGGCTATATGGATTTGGCGCCGTTTGACAGGGGCGAAAATATCCGCCGTGAAATCTGCCTTACGCTGGAGCAGATGGGCATTTATCCGGAAAGCTCTCACCATGAAGAGGGCCCCGGTCAGAACGAAATTGATTTCCGTTATTCGGACGCGCTTACTGCTGCCGATAACGTTATGACCTTTCAGACGGTTGTCAATACCGTTGCAAACCGCAACGGGCTTTTTGCCGATTTTTCGCCCAAGCCGCTTGACGATAAGCCGGGCAACGGTTTTCATATTAACGTGTCTGTCAAGGCTGACGACGGAACGGATAATATTATGCCCTATATGATTGCGGGCGTGCTTGATAAATCCGTTGAAATGACCGCGTTTTTAAATCCTACGGAAAAATCCTACGCACGCCTTGGAAACAACAAGGCGCCGCGCTACGTTTCCTGGTCAAGCGAAAACCGTTCGCAGCTTGTAAGAATACCCGCCGCAATCGGTCAGTACAAAAGAGCCGAGCTGCGAAGCGCAGACCCGTCAGTTAATCCGTATATCGCCTTTTCGCTTATGATTTATTCGGGCCTGTACGGAATTCAGAACAGGCTTGATTTACCGTTTGTTGCGGACTTCAATCTCTTTACGGCAGATGAAAAAACGCTTTCAAATTACAAAATGCTTCCGCAGTCCCTTGAAGAGGCGAAGGCGGCTGCTTCAGAGAGCGACTTTATAAAAAAATACATCCCCGAAAAAATATTTGAAATTTACTGCAGATAAGACTTAACAAAACGGCTGAAAGGAGGGAGCAGAATGTCACTTAAAGAACAGGCTTACAGCGTTCTTGTTGTATCCTCGGCAGATAATTTTCACAGCGCAATGGCGGCAATGCTCCCCGAGGTGAGCTTTCAGCCGGTTGTTAACGTTGTTTCGGTTGCCGCGGCGCAGCGCGCCGTTGCGGAGCAGAGCTTTGATTTTGTAATTATAAACGCGCCGCTGAAGGACGATTTGGGAATGCGCTTTGCCATTGACTGCAGCGTTTCAAAAAACGCTCTGGTGCTGTTTTTAATCAGCAATGAAATCCACGGCGACGTTTACGCAAAGGTTGCCGAGCACGGGGTTTTCACCCTCCCCAAGCCGATGAACAAACAGTCCATGAATAACGCGCTGCGCTGGCTTTTAACAGCAAAGCGAAAACTCACGGGCTTTGAAAGGAAAACCAATAAAATTGAGGATAAAATGGAGGAAATCCGCCTTGTAAACAAGGCAAA
>JAFYGD010000167.1 GCA_017543415.1 Eubacterium sp.
AAGGGGAGAGGGCCACGAAGTGGCGAGGGGATGCTCGTCGATTGAGCGAAGCGAGAAAGTGTGTTTTAAAAACGGGTGGTATTAATTATTAGTTGCCGATAGACGCTTTCCTGCTTCGCAGAGGCAACGACCATCCTACCACCGCTTCGCGGTCCCCCTCCCTTTGCAAGGGAGGCAATAAGATTTAATTATATATGAGCTGTTTTTCAAAAATCTTTGAAAATAATAACGAATTTATCAGCCTCAACCGTGGCGTTAATACCCTTAACGCTCCTGTTGGGGCCATAGGTCTTTCCGATATAAACAAGGTTTTCCTTGTTCATTCGCTCTGCGCCGCAAACAAAAGATGCGCCTTCATCATAACCCCCGACGAAGCAAGCGCTGTTAAGTTTTACGAAAATCTTTCGCAGCTTCAAAAGGGCGTTTACCTTTATTCAAAGCGTGAATTCACCTTCCTTGAGGTTGAGGGAATCAGCCGTGAATACGAGCAGCTTCGTCTCGGCGTTCTTTCAAAAATCATTAACGGCAACTATACCGCTATCGTTGCCTCAGTTGGCGCAGCAATTCAGCTTACAATGCCGCCGCAGGCGCTAAGGGAGCGTACATTTAAGCTAAAAACCGGCGATAGAATCGACCTCGACGACCTTTCCCACCGTCTTATAAAGGCGGGCTACACCCGTTTTGACCAGGTTGACGGAACAAGCCAGTTTGCAATAAGGGGCGGACTTGTTGACATTTTCTCGCCAGGCGAAAGCTATCCTGTCAGAATTGAGCTTTGGGGCGATGAAATAGATTCAATCGCCGCCTTTGATGTTTCAACTCAGCGAAGGGGCGAAATTGTTAAAGAGGTTGAGATTATTCCTGCAACCGAGGTTTTGTTTGAATCAAAGGAAAAGCAGGCAAAGGCAATTCAGGCGCTTGCTTCCTCGCTTAAGGGCAAGGCAACAAAGGCAAGGGAGCGCCTTCTTTCCGATTGCGACAAGCTGAATCAGGGCGTATCGCTCCACTGCAACGATAAATATCTTGACCTTGCATATGATTCAAACGGTCTTTTTGACTATCTTGAAGGAATGCTTTTTATCTGCGAAAGCGCAAGAGTTAAGGAAAAATGCAATTCACAGAATAAACTTATGAATGAGGAACTGAAATGGCTTCTTGATGACGGCGTTATCTGCAAGGGCATTGATAAATATATGCTCTCTTTCGACGAGCTTTGCAGCGTTTATGAAAAAAATAACGCAATCTATTTTGATTCCCTGCCCCGTGGCAGCTTTGACACTCCGATTAGGAATCTTTCAAACTTCAAATCCCAGAGCATTAATGTCTGGTCGGGAGTTTTCAGTCAGCTGAAGGATGAATATCTTCCGCTTATCAAATCGGGCTATACCATTGCTCTTATGGCAGGAACTGCAAGAGCGGGAAAAGCGCTTGAATATGATATTGAGCAGGCGGGATATAACTGCGTTTTCTTTGAAAAACGTCCCAAGGAGCTGAAAAAAGGCGCTGTAAACATTCTTTGCGGCAGCTTTGATTCAGGCTTTCAGCTTACTTATGAGAAGTTTTTGCTTTTAACCCATTCAAAAACTAATCAGAGCAAGAAAAAATCAAAACGCTTTTCATCAAAGGATGCGCTTCGCTCGCTTGATGAGCTTGAAAAGGGCGATTATATTGTTCACAGCGTTCACGGTATCGGAATTTTTGAGGGTATTCAGACCCTTGATATAAATGATATAAAAAAGGATTATATTAAAATAAGCTACGCAAAGGGCGACACTCTTTATGTTCCCGTTACACAGCTTGATTTGGTTTCAAAATATATAGGTCCTCAGGATAATGCAAAGGTTAAAATCAACCGTCTTGGCTCGGGCGATTTCAAGCGCCTAAAAAGCCGTGTTCGTGCAAGTGTCAGAGAGGTTGCAAAGGAGCTTATTGAGCTATACGCAAAGCGTATCAGCACCAAGGGATATGCGTTTTCGGAGGATACGGATTTACAGCGTGATTTCGAACTTCGTTTTGAATACGAGGAAACCGAGGACCAGCTGCGCTGCACCGATGAAATAAAGGGCGATATGCAAAAGCCTTCGCCGATGGACAGACTTCTTTGCGGAGATGTTGGTTTCGGAAAAACCGAGGTTGCTCTGCGTGCCTGCTTCAAATGCATAGGCGATTCAAAGCAATGCGCAATCCTTGTTCCGACTACTGTTTTGGCGCTTCAGCACTATCAGACGGCAAAAAAACGAATGGAAGCATATCCCGTCAGAATTGAAATGCTCTCCCGTTTCGTATCCCCTGCAAAGCAAAAGCAGATAATCGAGGATACGGCAAACGGCAAGGTTGACCTTTTAATCGGAACCCACCGCCTTATCAGCAAGGATATTGCGTTTAAGGATTTGGGACTTCTTGTTGTTGACGAGGAACAACGCTTCGGCGTTTCACAGAAAGAAAAAATCAAGGAAAAGTTTCCGAAGGTTGATGTTTTAACGCTTTCGGCAACTCCCATTCCCCGAACTCTTAATATGGCAATGAGCGGCGTTCGTGATATGAGCTTGCTTGAAGAAGCTCCCGGAGAGCGCCACCCTGTTCAGACCTATGTTATCGAATACGATT
>JAFYGD010000018.1 GCA_017543415.1 Eubacterium sp.
CAGCGCCTGAATGCAATACCGTTGGTAACGTTTGTAAACTTTTCGGGCGTGAGCGAATAAAAATCGCTGAAAACTGTATCCTTAAGAATTTCGCTGTGAAGCGCGGATACGCCGTTAACGCTGTGAGAGCCTGCAACGCAAAGGTTTGCCATACGAACAGCGCCGCCTGATACGATAGCCATACGCTCTACCTTATCGGCATCACCCGTCACGGACCAGACGTAAGCTCTGAAGCGGTTATCAATTTCCTTAGTAATCTGATAAATACGGGGAAGAAGTCTTGAATAGAGCTCCTCGCTCCAGCACTCAAGAGCCTCCTTCATAACAGTATGGTTGGTATAGGCAACGGTTCTTGTAACGATTGACCACGCCTCGTCCCAGCCGTAGCCGCATTCGTCAAGCATAATACGCATAAGCTCGGGAATAGCCATTGTGGGATGGGTATCGTTAATATGGATTGCAACCTTATCGGGAAGATTATCAAGCGTTCCGTAATTGGTAAGGTGACGCTGAATAATATCCTGAATTGAAGCGGAAACAAGGAAATACTGCTGGCGAAGCCTTAACGACTTACCCTCGGGTGAATTATCCGCAGGATAAAGGACTTTTGAAATAGCCTCTGCCATAGCGGACTGTTCAAGCGCCTTGATATACGAGCCCTGATTAAACAGAGCCATATCAAATTCGGGCTTCTTGGAAGCCCAGAGGCGAAGGCGGGCCACGCCCTTTCCCTTACCTGAAACGTACATATCGTAGGGAATTGCGGTAACTACATTAGCATCCTCGTGAACAACGTGATGGTAGTTTCCATCCCACGCGTCCTCAATATGTCCTTCAAATTTTACCTCAACTGCGCGCTCCTCACGCGGTACAAGCCAAACGTCGCCGCCGGGAAGCCAGAAATCGGGAAGCTCGGTCTGCCAGCCGTCAACAAGCTTTTGCTTAAAAATACCTGCTTCGTAACGAATTGAATAGCCCATTGACTGAAAGCCGTTAGTTGCAAGACCGTCAAGATAGCAGGCTGCAAGCCTTCCGAGACCGCCGTTGCCAAGACCTGCGTCAGGCTCCTGCTCATAAAGCTTATCAAGCTTTACATTCATTGAGCTGAGCGCGTCCTCAAAGGTTTTGGTTAAACCAAGGTTGTAAAGGTTGTTCTTTAAAGAACGGCCCATAAGGAATTCCATACAAAGATAGTAAAGTCTTTTTGAATTCTGCTTTCTTGCGGTAGCACGGAATTCACTGTTCATTTCGGACAGCTTATCCCTTACTATCATTGAAACAGCCTTATAGAACTGCTCGTCGGTTGCATCGTCGGGCGAAACGCCGAAGAAATGCGACAGCTTATCCGTAATAAGCTTCTTTGTTTGTGTAACAGAAAGTGTTGATTTCATACAAATCCTCCAAATGTATAGTTAAAATCCAACGGATTTAAACTCTTTTTTGTTTATTATATACTAAAATTGCGCTCAATGCAACTAATAACAGGCTGTTATTCGGATTTGTTACTCTTTTTTAAGAATTTTCCGAGAACAAGGGTAACAAGCTCTTTGATAGGCTTGATATTGAAAACTACCATAGCGAGCAGGAGCAGAACCTCAAGGGTATAGGCAAAAATTCCGCTTTCGCCGAAGAGAAGGACAATGCACTGCGCAATAAGAATTCCTATTTCAATAAGGATAATAGGCCACCTGAACCTGATTTTTACATACTTTCTTGTATTCTTTCCCCTTGAAGCAAATACAACAACAAAGGCAATTACGGTTGCTATTGCCGCGCCGTTTGCACCGCTGCGCGGGATAAGAATAAGGTTAAGAACAATATTTGTTGCCGCGCCCGAAAGAGCGGTTACCATTGCCATAACGCTCTTTTTTTCAGCCATATAAACCGAAGCAAGGAAGTTTACAAGACAGGACATTGAGGTTGCAATAACGAGAATCGGAACATAACGCCAGGATTCATAGTAAGACTTTGCAACAAGAATTCTTGTAATAGGCTGGCAGAAGAGAATAAGCGCCGAAGCGATTGTGAAAACGCCGCCCGAATAAACGCGGAATACCTTTGTAAAGAAATTGGCGGTATCCTCATTATTATACTCGTCAACGGCGGAAAGCTGCCAGGCGTCAATAAAAATTGAAGAGAACATTATTACAAAATTGGGAATTTTTGACGCTGCTGTATAAAGTCCGTTAGCAGAGCTGCCTATAAAATAGGTAACCATATATCTGTCAGATACGTTGATTATCCACCATAGGATAATAGTAGGCATAAGCGGGATTGAATACTTAAGCATACTGTGCGTAAGCGTTCTGTCAAGCCCTTTGATTTTAACATATTTCCAGAGCTTCTGCGTTACGAAGAAGAAAATAATTGAGCAGGCGTCGCTTGCGATAATTGCAAGAACGTAGCCCGTTATTCCCCAGTGGAAAGCGCCGAGGAAAATCAGGTTGAAAAGAAGCGTTGTTGCAGTTGCGATTATACCGTCAATCGCAAAGGTTTTAACATGACCGCAGCCGCGTACAAACTGCTGGCAGAGCTGCCTTGTTCCCGAAATAAGAACGAAGGCGTAAATAAGAACTATATATTCGCCGAATTTGAAGTCATTGATTTGGATACGGCTCATGGGATAAGCAAATAAAAGGAAAACCACAAAGCCCTTCAGCGTTGTTCTTATTCCCACGGTGAAAACGTCCGCCTTGTTTGCCTCCTTATCAAGCGCAAAGCGAAGTGCGGCTGAATTAATCTGTAAAAATACTATAGGAATTAAAACGTTTGCCGTTTGCTGAATCAAATCCGCCGAGCCGTAATCTGCGGTTTTGAGCATACGCGTTACAAACGGCATAAGCAGGAAGGAAAGCACCTTTGATGAGAAGGTGCCTATAGCAAATATTAAGGTATTGGCTGCTAACTTTTTATACTTATCCAAAACAAATCTCCGTTAATCAGTTTTTAATACGACCAGTTACCGTCCTTAAAGCTCATAACATTTGTTGAGCCGGTGTAAATACCGGAGGCAACATAAACCTTTTTACCGTCCCCGCTCTTTTTACCGATAATGAAATCATAGCTGTCGCCGTGCTGAACGGTTAAGGTATTGCCCTCGCCCACTCCGCTTACGCTGAGCATAACCTTTTCTTCACCGCTGTTCATATTAAGCTCAACCATATTGAGCCTGTTTTCCTTTTTGGAGGTTGCATAAAACACGCGGTTTTTATCCGTAATCGGGTATACCGAAGGAGCGCTTATATTTTCCGCAAGGGTAACAGCGTCCTTGGCGCCGTATTTATAGCGGCACAGGTTATAGCTTCCGTTTTCCTGAAGCTCGAAGTAATAAAGAAATCCGTTTTCCATTACGGGGCTTAATACTTCTTCCTTTGAGCAGGGGGCTCTGAATTCCTGCGCATTCTTTTTACCCTTGATGTCAACGGTCATAAATTTGGTCTGACTGATACCGTCAATGGTGAAGAAAACGCGCTTGAGCGATACGCCGACAATGTTCATTGTTTCATCAACTGAATTATAAAGGGTTTTTTCCTTGAGGCTGTCAAGGCTCATAACGCACATTCTGTTGTCCTTTGTAACATAGAACACCTTGCTGTCGTAGACATACGCATGTCTTACATTATCCGCAAGAGCCTCCGCCTTCTGTGAGCTTTTCTGAAGGCGGTAAAGCTTATCGTTCCTGCGGTTTACGAAGAACAGGTAATCCCCTCTTAAATTAAGAGAGCAAAGCTTATCGGCGGTTTTATATATTCTTGAGTAGCTTTCGGTAGCGGGATAAAAGCGGTAAATACCTTCGCCGTTTACAATATGGTAAACATAATTTAAATCGCTGCCGACAAGCCCGCCGTTAAGAATATTGCCGAGCTGATTGCCCTTTTTCGCTTCATCGGTTGCAAAGTCCTCAATGGGAAGATATGTAAGCGCTTCGCGTGTTGAAGGCACGGTAGTTGTAACGGTAGTCTTTTCCGTTGTTAATTCGGCAGTCTGCGTTTCCTGCTGCGGTTTTATAACGGACATAACCTGTTTCGGCACAAGCGAAACGAGGTCAAAATCAGGGCTGATTACCTTTATTGTTATTATAAACGCAGCAAAGGCAATAATAAGCATACCCACTATCATAAGCAGGGTTTTGCCGAAGGAGCCTTTCTTTTTCTTCTTTTGGCGTTCTATTCTGTTTTCATCGGTATTCGGGTTATCAAAATAATTATCTTTCATTATCTAATCTGTCCGTCTCCGTAAATGAGATATTTTGTTGATGTGAGCTGCGCAAGTCCCATAGGACCTCTTGCATGGAGCTTCTGGGTTAATATTCCGATTTCAGCGCCGAGTCCGAATTCGCCGCCGTCCGTAAAACGGGTTGAGGCGTTAACGTAAACCGAGGAGCTGTCAATACACTGCATAAACTTATCCGCATTTTCTTTGCTGCGGGTAATAATTGCTTCGCTGTGTTTAGTTGAATGCTCGTTTATATGGTCAATAGCTTCTTCAAGGCTGTCAACGGTTTTGACGCTGATAATATAATCAAGGTATTCGGTATAAAAATCCTCCTCTGTTGCGGGAAGAATATCGGGGCAAGCTGCTTTTGCGCGCTCATCACCGCGGATTTCAACGCTCTTTTCGTCAAGGCGCGCCTTTATTACGGGGAGCGCTTTTTCAATAACGGCGCTGTGAATAACAAGGCTTTCACACGCGTTACAAACGCTTATGCGCTGGGTTTTGGCGTTAAAAATAATGTTTGCCGCCATTTCAATATCCGCTGTTTCATCAACAAATATATGGCAGTTGCCCGAGCCCGTTTCAATTACGGGAACGGTTGAATTTGCAACGACTGCTTTAATAAGTCCCTTGCCGCCGCGCGGGATAAGGCAGTCGAGATATTCGTTCATAGTCATCATTTCATTTGCGGATTCACGCGAGGTATCCTCAACGAGCTGAATACAGTCCTCCGGGAAGCCCGCTTTTTTAAGAGCGCCCCTCATTGCGTTTGTAATTGCGGTATTTGAATTTATTGCTTCCTTACCGCCGCGCAGAATTACGGCGTTGCCGCTTTTAAGGCAGAGCGCTGCTGCATCCGCGGTAACGTTTGGACGCGCCTCATAAATAATGCCTATAACGCCGATTGGAACCGTAATCTTTCTGATTACAAGACCGTTATCCTTTTTATACTCGTAAACAACCTTGCCGCAGGCATCCTCAAGCGCGGCAACCTCGCGCACACCCGAAGCCACCGCTTCAATTCTTGCCGAATCAAGCATAAGACGGTCAAGCAGACCTTCGTTAAGACCCGCCGCCCTTCCGTTTTCAAGGTCGGTTTTATTTGCGTTAATTATATTTTCTTTTTCATTGATAAGCGCTTGGGCAATACAGGAAAGCGCGCGGTTTTTATCTTCGGTTGTTACCATTGATAAAAAGTTCTGCGTTCTTTTTGCTTTAATTCCGAGTTCTTTTACAGACATATTTACACCTCTTTTGCAAGGAACCTTGTTCCTACGCTTTTTCCGTCAAGCACTTTATATATTCTTGACGGCTTTTCACCGTTCATTATTACAACGGGTACTCCGGCTGACGTTGCAATTTCCGCCGCTTTGAGCTTTGTTGCAAACCCACCGGTTCCGCGGCTTCCCGCTCCGCCGGCACAGTTAATAATTTCAGGGGTAATTTTTTCAACGGTTTCAATCAGCTTTGCATTTTCGTTTTCGCTGGGATTACTGTCGTACAGGCCGTCAGTATCGGTAAGCATAATAAGCAAATCGGCTTTTACAAGGGCGGCAACTGTTGCCGAAAGGCAGTCGTTATCGCCGTTTAAAAGCTAGTTTACCGAAACG
>JAFYGD010000168.1 GCA_017543415.1 Eubacterium sp.
AAACAGGGAAGAGGCAAGAAAAGAGCTTGGCATTCCTGAGGGTAAATATTTAGTGCTCAGCTTCGGCGGCTCGCTCGGTGCGGCGCCGCTTAATAACGCAATGCACGATATTCTTATCAATAACAGCGAAAGCGAAAATATTTACCATATCCATTCAGCAGGTACAAACGGTACTGCTTTTCTTGAACAGCTTGAAGGCGAAGGCTTTACCCGTGTTGATGAAACAACATTAAGAAAGGGTAATTCCGAGGTAAGAAAGTACATAAATAATATGGATACCTGTCTTGCTGCTGCTGACCTTGTTATAGGTCGTGCGGGCGCCTCATCTCTTTCGGAAATTGAAGCCCTCGGTAAAGCTTCAATTCTTATCCCGTCGCCCTATGTTGCTGAAAATCATCAGTTCCATAACGCAATGGCGCTTGTTAACCGCAACGCAGCGCGTATCATTGAGGAAAAGGATTTAACAAGCGAAAGCCTTAATGATATGATTAATGAGCTTCTCTCAAATCCCGAAACACTTTTTGAAATTGAAAAAAATGCCCGGGAAATGGGCATTCCTAATTCAAGGGAAAAAATCTGTGAGGTAATAATGAGCCTTACTCAAAAGTAATATTAACTATTTAACCCACCTTTTCATAGGATAAACCGAGAAGGTGGTTAAATGAATTACTTGTCCGTTAAAGGCGGAACACCGCTTTGCGGTGAAACGGGCGTCCACGGCGCAAAAAACAGCGTTCTGCCGTTGCTCGCGGCGTCAGTTCTTGTTAAAGGGGAAACGGTGATTCATAACTGTCCCCGTTTATCGGATGTTGAAAATACCCTTAAAATACTTACATATATCGGCGCAGATGTTAAGCGTAACGGAAATGATATTATAATTAACGCTTCGTCTGTCAACAGAAACAACGTGCCTGAAAACCTTATGCGTGAAATGCGCTCCTCAATTATCTTTCTCGGCGCACTTTCCTCAAGGCTTAAAAGCTCGTGTCTGTTTCTTCCCGGCGGCTGCGAAATAGGCTTAAGACCTATTGATATGCATTTAAAAGGTCTTGCAGATTTATCGGGCGTTATCAGCTTTGACGGAACGAATATTTGCTGCAATATGAAATGCGCCAAGGCGTCAAAGGTTGTTCTTCCTTTCCCGAGCTTCGGCGCAACGGAAAATATTATCCTCGCTTCCGTCTTTCTGAAGGGTACAACTAAAATTGTAAACGCAGCCCGCGAGCCTGAAATAGCGGACTTGTGTAACTTCCTCAACGGCGCAGGAGCAAAAATCAGCGGCGCTTCAACAACAGTAATTGAAATTGAAGGCGTAGAAAAGCTGAATCAGTCAGAATATACAGTTATGCCTGACAGAATACTTGCTTCAACTCTTATGTGCGCCGCTGCCGTAACGGGCGGAGAGGTCTGTATAAGGCATATTTCCGTACCCGAGCTTGAACCCGTGCTTCCCGTGTTTATGGAAGCTGGCTGTATAATTAACCTTGAAAAGAACAGCCTCGTAATTAAATCTCCCAAGCGCCTTAAACGCGTAAGAAAAATAATTACAAGGCCTTATCCGGGCTTTCCTACAGACTGTCAGGCTCCTGTAAGCGCTGTGCTTTGCGTTGCCAAAGGCAGCTCGGTTATAAATGAAACAATATTTGAAAACCGTTTTAAGCATATTCCGGAGCTCTGCCGTTTCGGTGCAGATATTACAACTGACGGAAGAACCGCGGTAATAAACGGAGTTAAAAAGCTTTCACCCGCCTGTGCCTACTGTACTGATTTAAGGGGCGGAGCCGCAGTAGTGCTTGCAGCCCTTAACGCAGACGGAAGCTCTGAAATAAAAAATATAAAACACCTCGACAGGGGATATGAAAACATTGAAATTCAGCTTTCCGAATTAGGAGCTGACATCAAGAGGATTAATAATGAAAAAGAATCAGTCGAAACCTCAGAGACCGCGCGTCAGGCGTGAGGACAGCGAATTAAGCTCGCTTAACAGCTCCCTCGGCTCGTTCGGTCTTGAACCGCCTAAAAGGTATCGCCCCGAGCAAAAACAGGAAACTCAAAAGCGCACCGTAAGGCGTCCCTCAAGAAATGAGAATAAACCGAGGAAAACTCTTGATGAGCGAAGAGTTGAGGAAAACAGACACAGAAAGAACGCAAAGCTAAGGCGTAAAATCCTTTTTTACGCAGGGCTTATCGTTTCAATAGTTGCCGTTATAGTTGTGTTAAGCCTTACAGTTTTTTTCAAAATTGATACAATAACCATTAAAGGCAACAAGATTTATAAAACACAGGAAATAACAGCGGTTTTACCGATTGAAAAGGGAAGCAACCTTTTCCTTTGCGATACCGATAAGGCGTCAGCAAAGCTTGAAGAAAACCTGCCGTACATATATAAGGCTGAAATAAAGCGTAAAATCTTTTCAACAATAATTGTAAATATTACGGAAACACCGACTGTTTACAGCGTAAAAAATGCAGATAAAACGTTTACTCTGCTTGACGGCAATTTAAAGGTGCTTGAAAACTCGGCAAGGAACAATAAAAAGGCCATCAGCATAAACAGGGTAAAGCTTAAAAGCGCAATAGTAGGCCGGAAGGCAGAGTTTACCGAATCAAAAATTCAGGAAAACATTACCGTTCTTACAAAAGCGGTAAGCGACCTTAAGCTTGACAAAGTATC
>JAFYGD010000169.1 GCA_017543415.1 Eubacterium sp.
GCAATGAAGAATAACATCCGAGTAGAGCGGGCGTTTTGTCGTATCTTTCAATGCAACCTTCGGTCTCTGATTTCGTTTCGCTTAAATGAACGAAAACGGGGGCTTTGTATTTTTCTGCAAGTGCGGCAATGCCCTTCATTATTTCTTCGGAGGTTGTGTATTCCGCGTGGAAGCCGAGCTTGTACGAAACCAACTCATTGTATTTATTATACTTGTTGTAATATTCTTCAAGACTTTCAAGCGATTCCTTAAAATTGTTGAGTCCGCTTGTCATTACGCTTCTGAAACCGAAATCAACGCATGCCTTTGCGTATTCTTCGGGGAAGTAGTACATATCAAAGCAGGCGGTGATACCGCTTGTAAGATACTCGGCAAACGCAAGCTGCGAAAGCCAGTAAATGTCCTCTCCTGTAAGCTTCGCTTCAAGCGGGAAAATCTTGTTGTTAAGCCATTCCGCAAGGGGTAAATCGTCTGAAAACGAGCGCGCAAAGGTCATAGCGGAGTGGGTATGTGCGTTTTTGAAGGAGGGCATTAAAAGGTTGCCCTTAAGGTCGTAAACCTCATCCGCCTTCAACTCTTTCCCAACGGAAACAATTTTGCTTCCCTCAACGTAAACGTCGGTTTTTTCAACCTCAAAGTTCTTGTTTAAAATATAACCGTTAGTAAATTTTATCATAATATCTCCTTAAAGTTAAACGGGGGATAATGAATGCCCCTGTCAGTAATAATTGCAGTAATCAGCACGCTGTCGGTAACGTCAAATGCGGGGTTAAAGCACTTGGTTTCGGGAAGAGCGGTCGGCTCTTTGAACATATAGGTTTTAATTTCTTCACCGCTGCGCTCTTCAATTATAATATCGTCTCCGCTTTCGCAGGCGGTGTCAACGGTTGAATACGGTGCAAGCACGTAAAACGGAATACCGTAATGCTTTGCAAGCACCGCAACGCCCGAGGTACCTATTTTATTAGCCGTGTCGCCGTTATTTGCAATCCTGTCTGCGCCGACGAGCACCGCGTTAATTTTGCCCTGCTTCATAACAAGGCTCGCCATACTGTCGCAAATCAGGGTAACGTCAATTCCCGCCTTTTCAAGCTCGTAGGAGGTAAGGCGCGCGCCCTGTAAAAGAGGCCGCGTTTCATCTGAATAAACGTGAAATTCATATCCCTTTTCCTTGCCGAGCAATAGCGGACCGAGCCCCGTTCCGTATTCGCTTGTTGCAAGCGCACCCGCGTTGCAGTGGGTGAGTATACCGTCGCCGTCTTTAAGCAGTGAAAGCCCGTATTCGCTTATTTTACGGCAAAGCTCCCTGTCCTCATAGTGAATTGCCTTTGCTTCCTCAATGAGGTCCTTGCCAGCGTTGTAAGCCTTCAGCATCCTTTCGGTAGCCCAGGAAAGATTTACGGCAGTAGGTCTTGCCGAATCAAGGTAGGCTTTAAGCTCCGCCTTGTCGCCTTCAAGCAGCGCCATTGCGTACGCCGCAAATATTCCTATTGCGGGCGCGCCGCGTACCTGAAGGGTTTTAATTGCCGTAAAATAATCCTCTTTTGTTTTCGGCTCAATGTATTTTTCCTCGTTCGGCAGGAGCGACTGGTCAAGCAGCAGCAGCCTGCCGTTTTCAAATTTTATGTTCTGCATATTATATAGCCTCAACTATTCTGCAAATCAGCTTTTCAAAATCGGCAGCCGCCCTGTCTGCAGCCTCGTTTACCTCCTCTGAAGTAAGCGGTTTATCAGTAATACCGCAGGCAAGGTTTGAAATTAGTGAAATACCGAGCGTTTTAATGCCGCAGTGGTTGGCCTCAATCGCTTCAACGGCGGTGCTCATGCCTAC
>JAFYGD010000170.1 GCA_017543415.1 Eubacterium sp.
AAGGGCGGAGGTAGGCTCGTCAAAACAGAGAATGTCCGGACCCATCATTAGCGCTCTTGCAATTGCAACCCTTTGCTTCTGACCGCCTGAAAGCTGACAGGGGTAAAAATCCGTTTTATCCGTAAGGTTTACGCGTTCAATTATCTGCCTTGCGCGTTTTTCAAGGTTTTCCTTTGTATCCATTTTTGCAAGAGTAGGCGCAAGCATAAGATTCTGCAAAACGCTGTACTGGGAAAACAGGTTGAAATCCTGGAACACAAGACCGAAATGAAGGCGCTTTTGCCTTAAATCCTTTTCCCTGTGCCTGAAATCCGTTTCGCCGTTATAAATGGTTTCACCGCCTACGGTAATTGTACCCTTATCGGCAAATTCAAGGAAGTTTATACAGCGAAGCAGGGTTGTTTTGCCCGAACCGGAGGAGCCGATTATCGAAAGCACCTCGCCCTTTTCAAGCGAAAAGTCAATGCCTTTAAGCACCTCGTGCTTGCCAAAGCTTTTTTTAATGTTTTTAACTTCAAGTAATGCTATACCTTCCCTCCTATTCAAAGTAGCTCATTTTCTTTTCAATTGCACCGAAAAGAAGGGTTAAAATTCCGTTAAACAAAAGGAAGAACACCGCCGTGTAAAACAAAGGCCAAATTATTCCCCTTGCGGTAAAGCGGTCTGCCACCATAATAATTTCCGCAACTGCAATTACCCTTGCAAGCGAGGTATCCTTTACAAGGGTTATTATTTCATTGCTCATTGGAGGAACTATTCTTTTAACAACCTGCAAAAGCGTCACTTTAAAGAATATCTGGCTTTTTGACATACCGAGAACAAGCCCTGCTTCGCTTTGACCTGCAGGTACGGACTGTATTCCACCCCTGTAAATCTCTGAAAAATAGCAGGCGTAGTTAATTACAAACGCCACAAGCGCAGCAAGAAAGCGCGTTTTAAGCGGAGTGCCGAAAACTATTCCGGGTACATAAAAAACAACAAAAATCTGGAGCATAAGAGGGGTTCCCCTAATAATCCAAACAATTGTTTTTGAAATCCACTTAAGCGGCGGAAATTTTGACATTGAGCAAAAGGCGATTATTAAACCGAGAGGAAGTGAGAAAAGCAAAGTTAATCCGAAAAGCCTTACATTTTCCCAAAAACCGGTTAATAATTCCTTGGAAACCGAATATATATCCATAAAACTACCTTAGATAAAATACGGGCAGGCAAAATGCCTGCCGCATATATTATGTTTTAATTATTTTGCAAGCTGTTCGGTAAGATTGTATTTTTCAGCAATTTTTTCAAGCGTGCCGTCAGCTATAAGCTCATCAATGGCCTTATTAACCTCAGCCGTAATATCGCTGCCCTTTCTGAAAGCAATACCGTACTGCTCATCAGCAAAGGATTTATCAATAATTACAAGGTCTTCATAGTCAGAACCCGGTACAAGGGAACCGATACCCGTTACATAGTCAATAACGGCTGCGTCGGCAGTACCTGCCTTAACTTCCATCATTGCGTTTTTCATTGCTTCAACGGCAACGTAGTTTGCTTTACCGAAATAATCTGCATAATCCTCTGAAAGGATAGCCTCTTCACCGGCAGATTCCTTTTCGGCAACAACGGTTTTACCTTCAAGCGCGCCTGCTACTGCATATGCGTCGGCATTTTCTTTTTTGCAGATAATTACCTGCTTATTATTCATATAAGGAACTGTTATAGACATTGATTCCTGGCGTTCGGGAGTGATTGTAAGGCCGTTCCAGATACAGTCAATATTTTTTGCCGCAAGTTCTGTTTCCTTCGCGTCCCAAGAAATTTCCTGAAACTTAGGGGTTACGCCGAGCTTTTCACAAACTGCTTTGCCGAATTCAACTTCAAAGCCGGTAAGCTCACCCGTTGCCTCATCAATATAATCCATGGGCTGAAAATAAGTAATACCTATTACAAGCTCACCCTTACCCTTGACGTATTCAAGGTCTGATTCAGCCGCGGTTGTTTTTCCGCCTGAGGAGCAAGCTGCAAAGGTTGCCGCTATAACCGCAAGCGCTGCAAGTACTGCTAAAATCTTTTTAATACTTTTCATATTATTTTCCTTTCTGTTTTTTGATGAGCTTATTATACTTTATTTGTTTAGCAAAGTAAAGTGCTAACACATTAAATTGTTAAATTGCACAAAAATTTGCGTATTCAAAATGTATAATTATGAATTTTGTGATAAAATAAAAATAATTATTGACATTAATATTAAGATGTGGTAATGTATGTTCATACAAATTACTGTATAAAAATTCGTTCAGAATGAATGTTCAGGAGGCAAAGAAAATGAAAAATTCAAAAAAACTTATTGCTGTATTGGCAGTAATCGCAATCATCGCAGCTGTATTTGCTGCATGCACCGCTTCAAATAACGGCGATGAGGACACAACCGCTCCCACAAGCGAGGCTGCTGCGCTCAGCACCGTAACAGAGGGCAAGCTTACAATGGCTACCAACGCTGCATTCCCCCCGTATGAATTTATTGAGGGCGACAAGATTGTAGGTATTGACGCAGAGGTTGCACAGGCTATCGCTGATAAGCTCGGTCTTGAACTTGAAATCGTTGACACCGAATTTGACAGCATTATCCCCGGCGTACAGAGCGGTAAGTTCGATATGGGTATGGCAGGCATGACCGTTACTGACGAGCGTCTTCAGACAGTAAACTTCTCTGACACCTATGCAAAGGGCGTTCAGGTAATCATTGTTAAAGAGGACAGCACTATTGCTTCAGTTGACGACATTAACGAAAACACCAAAATCGGCTGTCAGGTTGCTACCACCGGTTCAATTTATGCTCAGGACGATTACGGCACCGACGCAGTTCAGGAATTCAGCAAGGGCGCTGACGCTGTTCAGGCTCTCGTTGCAGGCAAGGTTGACTGCGTAATTATTGATAACGAGCCCGCAAAGGCTTTCGTTGCTGAAAATGAAGGACTTAAGATTCTTGAAACAACCTATGTTGAAGAGGATTACGCTATCTGCTTTAACAAGGAAAGCACAGAGCTTCAGGAAAAGGTTAACGCTGCTCTTAAGGAACTCATTGCAGACGGTACTGTTGAGAAAATCGTTAACAAGTATATCCCCGCAGAATAATTAAGTTTAAAAAGTAAGGGGGCGGTTTAACCGCCCCTTTCGTTTGGTATATATTATGAAAACATTTTTACTTTCGGTTTCATCATTGATTGACAACTTTAAGTCAGACTTTGATTTAAACTTTATACAGAAGGACCGTTGGGTTTTAATGGTAAAAGGTCTTGGCAGCACGCTGCTTATTACAGCTTGCGCGGCGCTGATAGGCATTGTAATAGGCGTTATTGTTGCGGCTATACGCACCTCTTACGATAAAAACCTTGAAACGATGAAGCTGCGCGGCGGCATAGGCTACCATATTCTTAAATTCTTTAACGGAATATGCAAGCTTTACCTTACCGTATTCCGCGGAACTCCCGTTGTTGTTCAGCTCCTTATTATATATTTCATTATTCTTCCCAAATCCGAGGGGCTTACGGTTGCCATAATCGCCTTCGGCATTAACTCCGGCGCATACGTTGCGGAGATTTTCCGCGGAGGTATAATGAGCATTGACAACGGTCAGTTTGAGGCAGGACGCTCAATAGGCTTTAACTACGTTCAGACAATGCGTTATATTATTATTCCGCAGATGTTTAAAAACGTGCTCCCCGCCCTGCTAAATGAATTCATTGCGCTTTTAAAGGAGACCTCCGTTGCGGGCTACGTTGCAATACGCGACCTAACAAAGGCGGGCAACAGCATTTCGGGCGTAACGTATTCATACTACATGCCGCTGCTTACGGTAGCGCTTGTTTACCTTGTTCTTGTAATCCTTCTTACAAGGGTTGTCGGAATCGTTGAAAGGAGGCTGCGCAAGAATGAAAGATAATGTATTAATTGAAGTTAAAGACTTAAAGAAGCATTATATTGACGGAACGGTAAGAGCGCTCGACGGAATTACAACCAACATTTATAAAGGCGAGGTTGTAGTTGTAGTAGGTCCTTCGGGCTCGGGCAAGTCAACCTTCCTGCGCTCGCTCAACCTTCTTGAAATACCGACGGGCGGCCACATCATTTTTGAGGGCGACGATTTAACCGACCCCAGGCTTGATATAAACGCGCACCGTCAGAGAATGGGAATGGTATTTCAGCATTTTAACCTGTTCCCGAATATGAACATCCTTAAGAACCTTACCATTGCGCCGATGAAGCTCCTCAAAAAAAGCAAGGAGGAAGCGGAGGCAAAGGCAATGGAGCTGCTTAAAAAGGTAGACCTTGCCGACAGGGCGGATGCATATCCCGACCAGCTTTCGGGCGGTCAGAAGCAGCGAATTGCCATTGTACGCGCTCTTTGCATGGAGCCCGACGTTATGCTCTTTGACGAGCCGACCTCCGCGCTCGACCCTGAAATGGTAGGCGAGGTACTTCA
>JAFYGD010000171.1 GCA_017543415.1 Eubacterium sp.
GGCAAAGACGCACCGATTATTGCCGAGGATTTAGGCACCTTCGGCGAGGATGTAATTCAGCTGCTTGAGGACACGGGCTTCCCCGGAATGAAGGTTGCGCAGTTTGCGTTTGACCCGAACGGCGACAGCACTCACCTGCCGCACAATGCAACTCCCAACTCTATAAATTACGTTGGCACTCACGATAACAATACGATACTCGGCTGGCTTTGGGAGGCAAACGAGTCAGAGCGTAAATTTGCGCTTGATTACTGTCACTTCAAAGGCGATAACTGGGGCGAAGGCGGCTACCGCTCTCCCTCATGCAGAGCGATTACAGAAGCGGTATGGCAAAGCGCTTCAAACGTAGCTGTGATAACGCTTCAGGATATGTGCGGTTTCGGCGCTGACGCAAGAATGAACACCCCCGGAATTGCCGAAAAGAACTGGGCTTTCCGTACAACGCGGGAAACGATTGACAGCATTGACGCCGAATATTTCAAACACATAAATTCGCTTTACAGAAGAATGTATCCCGTATTTGAACAGCAAAAAAGGACTGACTGATTAGTCAGTCCTTTTTTTATTCTGCCGTATCGGGTAAAGCGCCGTTGCCTATTACGTCGTTATCGGGAGGGAAGAATTCGTTAACGGGGAAATCAATGTTACGAAAGCTTTCACAGGGCGACTGGGTTGAGCAAGCGCACTCCCTTTCCGGAATACAGAAATCAATAGCCGGAATCATAAGCTGAACATCGCGCGAAAGCTGAATAATTGAGAACAGGCCGAGGGTTACAAGCACTGCCTTTTCGGGATTCTGGGGGAATCTTGAATTTGCAAAGTTTTCAAGAATTGAATCCGGGAAGTTGGTGCAGCAATGGCGGCGGCAGTGGCACACCTCAACAACCTGAGTATCAAGCACAACGGGGTCAACAGCCTGTACCTTTGCGGTAGGATTGGTGTACTTAGGCGCTTCGGGGCAGTTGCCACGGCGTGTTCCTGCGGTTGAGGTAAAGAGCTTTACGTTGCCTTCAGAGCCGTAAAGGATACACTTTTTCTGGAAATTTGCATAGCCGATTGCGGTCTGCGGCATACAGCCGGGAGAGGAATAAGTATCAAAACGAAGTCGAAAATAGAAGTTGATGTCAACGCTGTAATAGCCCCTGTTAAACGGCACCTCGTCAACGTCAATGCTTACCGCCGAAATATCGCAATCACGGGTTTTGATAATCTCCGCCTTGTCAATTACAGCCTGCGCCGAATCGTTAAAGGTTACCCTTAAATCCTCGCAGCAATCCTTACTTTCGCACGAATCGTAAATGCGCTTTGTGTCAATGCAAACAGCCTCGTCAATACGGGCATCTCCATTTAATTCTGACATAGAAAAACTCCTTCATGGATTATTTGAAGTTTTAACTTCGTTATATCCTATGAAGGAGCGGCTTTTATGTGATTATATTTTTTCAAGACGGGCAAAGTTTGCCATTACTTTTTTTGTTCCCGCCTTGTCAAAGGCAATTTCAAGCAGTAAATCGTTGCCCATTGGCTTAAGCGAAAGAATTACGCCCGTGCCGAAGGACTTATGCTTGACCGTATCGCCGACCCTGAAATCGGCAGTCGGCTTTTCGGCTGTGTTGCCTGCCTGACCGAAACGGTGGGCGGAGGAGCTTGACTGCTTTGATTCGCCGATTTTAACGCCCTTTGCGTATTTTGCGGCGGTTTTCGGCTTGCTGAAGCCGTGGTCGTAGCCGTCAGACCAGCTGCCGTAGGATTTCGGCGTTTCGGCTATGCTTCTGTCGTCAAGCACGCGCTCGGGTATTTCCCTGACAAAGCGTGAAGGAGCATTGCGCCCCGTTGTTCCGTAAAGCATACGCTGCTTTGCGTTAATTAGATAAAGCTTTTCCCTTGCGCGCGTTATTCCTACATAGGCAAGGCGGCGCTCCTCCTCAAGCTCTTCATTTGAATAAAGGCTCTGGTTTCCGGGGAAAATCCCCTCCTCCATACCGGGGATGAAAACGATTGGAAATTCAAGTCCCTTTGCCGAGTGCAGAGTCATAAGCACAACGCAGTCGTCATCCTCGTTATAGCTGTCAATATCCGATACGAGGGCAACGTCCTCAAGAAATTCGGAGAGCGAAAATTCCTCGTCCTCCTCCTGATACTTGATAAGCATTGAGGAAAGCTCCTGAACGTTATACTTTCTGTCCTCGGACTTAGTCGGGTCCTCCTCGTCAAGATACTGAAAATACTGCGTTTCACTGAGGATTTCCTGAAGTAAATCCGACATTTTCATGCCCTCGTCAACGCAGGTTTGAAAATGCCTTATGAGCTTACAGAACTCCTGTAATTTACCCGCTGAGCGCTGCGTTTTTGTAAATTCGTCTGCATGTTCGCAAACCTCAAAGGCGGTCATACCGTTGACCGCGGCAATTTCAAGGATATAGCCGAACATCGTTTCGCCTATACCGCGCTTTGGGGTATTGATTATACGCTGAAGCCTTACGTTATCCGCAGTATTACTGATAACCGCAAAGTAGGAAATAATATCCTTTATTTCCTTACGGTCAAAGAAGCGGTTACCGCCGATAATCTTATATGAAATGCCCGATTTTGCAAGCATAATTTCTATGTTACGGGACTGCGCATTCATACGGTAAAGCACCGCATGGTCACGGTAGGATTTACCGAGGGCAACGTTATTCTGAATTTCGTCCGCAATAAACTGCGCCTCATCCATTTCGTTCATTGCGCTGTAAAGCACAACAAGCTCGCCGTCCTTACCCGAGTAAGAGCGAAGGTGTTTATCCGCAAGGCGGGTGCTGTTATTCCTGATAACGGAATTTGCCGCGTCAAGAATATTCTGCATTGAGCGATAGTTTTCGGCAAGCTCAAGCTGAATAACGGTAAGCCCTTCGCTTTCATAACGCTCTTTAAAACGCATAATATTTTCAATAGTTGCGCCGCGGAAGCGGTAAATACTCTGGTCGTCGTCGCCTACAACGCAGATATTATGATAGCCGCCCGCAAGAAGATATGTAAGCACGTACTGCGCATAGCTTGTATCCTGGTACTCGTCAACAATTACATATTTAAACTGCTGCTGATACTTTTCAAGCACATCGGGGTTTTCCTTTAAAAGCGTGACGGTATTGAAAATCATATCGTCAAAATCCATAGCGTCGGCTTTTAAAAGCTCCTTTTGATACTCCTCATAGCACTGTGCAATTTTAGCCTTGCGAAAGTCGTTCTGCGTTGTTGCCTTATACTCCGCAGAATCAATAAGGCTGTCCTTTGCGTGGCTGATTTCGGCAAGGATTGAGCGGTGGTTAAGGAATTTATCCTCAATGCCGAGCGATTTCTGAACGCGCTTCATAACGCGCTTCTGGTCATCGGTATCGTAAATAGTAAAATGCTGGGAATAACCGAGCCTTTCACCGTAGCGGCGCAGAATTCTTGCGCACATTGAATGGAAGGTGTGCGCCCAGATATCGTTAGCCTCCTGCCCGATAGTATTGATAAGCCTTTCCTTAAGCTCGCCCGCCGCCTTATTGGTAAAGGTAATTGCAAGCACCTGCCACGGAAGGGCGTAGCCGTCAGCTATAATATGCTCTATTCTTTTAACAATGGTTGCCGTTTTGCCCGTTCCGGCGCCGGCAACTACAAGAACAGGGCCATTGACCGTGTCAATAACCCTTTGCTGTTCCTTATTCGGTTTTACCGCGTCTTTATTCATAAAACTATCCTAAAAGTGTTAATAATATACCCGCTGCAACGGCAGAGCCGATAACGCCCGAAACGTTGGGACCCATTGCGTGCATAAGAAGGAAGTTCGATGGGTTTTCCTCCTGACCTACCTTCTGGCTTACGCGTGCCGCCATAGGTACTGCCGAAACGCCTGCGGAGCCGATAAGCGGATTGATTTTGCCCTTGGTTATGATATACATAAGCTTGCCGAAAAGGACTCCGCCCGCCGTTCCGAAGGCGAAGGCAACAAGTCCTAACACAACAACAAGCAGGGTTTTAAGGTTTAAAAATGTTTTTGCCGAGGTGGTTGCGCCGACGGAAATGCCAAGCAGAATTGTTACAATATTCATAAGCTCATTTTGCGCCGCCTTGGCAATACGCTCCGTCTGGCCGCTTTCCTTAAGCAGGTTACCGAGCATAAGCATACCTACAAGCGCCGCCGCGTCAGGAAGAAGAAGGGCAACAAAAACCGTTACCATAATCGGAAACAGTATTTTTTCCGTTTTTGATACGGGACGAAGCCCGCCCATTACAACGCTGCGCTCCTTTTTTGTTGTCAGCGCGCGCATAATAGGAGGCTGGATAAGCGGAACAAGCGCCATATACGAATACGCCGCAACCGCAACAGTTCCGAGCATATGCGGAGCAAGCTTTGAGGTTGTAAAGATTGCCGTAGGACCGTCCGCACCGCCGATAATAGCTATTGAGCCCGCCTCTTGCGGGGTAAAGGAAAGGTCAATGGGAAGGTTCGGGAACAGGTTGTTGAGAACGCCCGTTAAGCCGCTTCCCATACCGATTGCAATAACATAGGCGGCAAAGATACCGAGCTGCGCTGCCGCGCCTAAAATGAAGGATGACGGACGTGCAATAAGCGATGTAAAGTCCGTCATAGCGCCGATACCGAGGAAGATAAGCGGCGGATAAATTCCCGCTTTAACGCCGAAATAAAGGAAGTCCATAAGCCCCGGCGTTGCCGCTATCCACTTTCCTGTTTCCTCGTCAAGCACCCTGTTATGCGCCACAAGCTCAATAAAGCCCTGCAAATCGTGGTACTGCACCGCAAGGTTTGCGCCGGGCAGATTTGCAAGCAGCATACCAAAGGCAATGGGTATCATTAAAAGCGGCTCAAAGCCCTTTTTAATTCCGAGGTAAAGGAACAAAAAGGACAGAAGAATCATTATTAAGTTTTTCCAGCCGCCGTCGGTAAAGAAATATGCGTAGCCGCTGTTAAGGAAGATATCCTTAACAACCTCCCACACTCCCTGAAAAACTGCCATTTATTATCTCCTAAAAGGGTTTTGTATTTTCCGTTACCGCAGCCTGCGCCCATTCGCTTCTTGCGGTACTCGGGCTGCTTTTACGTTTGATTGATTTTATTACCGCGCCTTCGCCCTCAAGGGTGTAAATAGCGGCGGTGATTGCCGCCACAACCTCAGGCGCAACACCGCCTTGCGGAGTAATCGGCGGAGGCGGCGGAACCTCGTTTTTCTTTTCGGTAACGGGGCTTTCAGCAGGGCTTTGCGCCTTGCTTTTACGCTTTTGAGTAAGCGATAA
>JAFYGD010000172.1 GCA_017543415.1 Eubacterium sp.
ACTTTCCTTTTTAAGCGCAAACGTGCTTTATTTTATTTTACATATTCAAAATCCCTCAAGCTTCCCGAAGCCGCTGAGCGCAAAGGAGGAGAGATACTACCTTGAAAAAATGGCGCAAGGCGATAAAAACGCGCGCGGAGTTTTAATTGAAAGGAATTTAAGGCTTGTAAGCCACATAGTTAAGAAATACTATTCAAAAACAAACGACACCGACGACCTTATTTCAATAGGCACGATAGGGCTGATTAAGGCGATTGACAGCTTTGATTACAAGAAGGGCACGCGGCTTTCAACCTACGCCTCACGCTGCATTGAAAACGAAATACTAATGCACTTCCGCACGCTTAAAAAGAGCGGAAACGACGTTCTTTTAGGCGACACGATAGAGATTGACAGGGACGGAAATCCGCTTACGATTGAGGATTTGCTTGCGGACGACACCGACCTTGCCGAGGAGCTTGAAATGAAAACGCGGTGGAGCGAGGTAAAGAGGTATATTGACAATATGGACGACGAGCGGGAGAGGGAGATAATAATTCTACGCTACGGGCTTAACAATAAAAAGCCCCTCACGCAACGCGAGGTTGCCGAGAGGCTGAACATAAGCCGTTCCTATGTTTCAAGAATTGAAAAGAAAATCTTAAACGATATTAGAAAAAGCTTAAAATAAAGGGCGGTAAAAACCGCCCATAATTATTTAATTGCGCTTAACGCTCTTTGACCTATGTCTTTACGGTAATGCGCGTTTTCAAAATGAATTTTTGAAACGCCTTCATAGGATTTTTTAAGCGCTTCTTCAAGCGTATCGCCGAGCGCTGTTACGCCGAGAACGCGTCCGCCCGCGGTAACGAGCTTACCGTTTTCAAGCTTAGTTCCCGCGTGGTAAACGGTCACGCCGTCAAGGTTACCGTTTGTAAGACCCGTAATTTCAAGTCCCTTTGGATATGATTTGGGATAGCCGCCCGACGCCATAATTACGCAGGTGCAGGCTCTTTCGTCCCACTCAATTTCAAGGTCTGAAAGAGTTTCGTTATTAATCGCCTCAAAGATATCAAGAATATCCGTTTTGAGTCTTGGAAGGACAACCTGGGTTTCGGGGTCGCCGAAACGGCAGTTATATTCAATAACCTTAGGTCCCTTGGGAGTAAGCATAAGTCCGAAATAGAGGCAGCCTTTAAAGGTTCTTCCCTCTTTATTCATTGCTTCAATGGTTGGAATAAATATTTTTTCCATACACTCTGCGGCAACAGCGTCGGTATAATACGGGTTGGGTGAAACTGTGCCCATACCGCCCGTATTCAGTCCCTTATCGCCGTCAAGAGCGCGCTTATGGTCCATAGAAGAAACCATCGGTTTAACGCATTTGCCGTCCGTAAAAGCAAGTACGGAAACCTCGGGCCCTGTTAAAAACTCCTCAACAACAACGTTGTTACCCGAAGCTCCGAAAATCTTATCCTCCATAATTTCCTTAACGCCTGCAACGGCTTCTTCAAGGGTTTCGGGAATAATTACGCCCTTACCGAGCGCAAGTCCGTCCGCCTTGATAACGGTTGGAAATTCGTTCTTTTCGGTAATATAGTCAATAACGTCTGCAGGGTTGTCAAACACCTTGTATTCCGCAGTGGGAATACCGTATTTGAGCATAAGGTTTTTGGAAAATACCTTTGAGCCTTCAATAATTGCCGCAGCTTTATCCGGTCCGAAGGTTTTAAAGCCCTCTGCGTTCAGGGCGTCAACCATACCTAAAACAAGCGGGTCGTCGGGTGCTACGACAACGAGGTCGGCTTTTATTTGCTTTGCAAGATTAACTACGCCGTCAATATCCGTTGCGCCGACGTTAAAGCACTCTGCATCATATGAAATGCCGCCGTTACCCGGACAGCAGGCGATATAATCGGCTTTATCGGACTTTTTAATAGCTTTAATTAAAGCGTGCTCGCGTCCGCCCGAGCCTACTACTAAAATTCTCATTTTAAACCCCTATTTGTTTTTATTTATAATGCGGGTTTCCTCTGCTCCTGTTTCAAGATTAATGAAACGGGTGAAAAGCGAAACCTTGTTATCCTCATTGAGGTTTTCCCATACCATAGCGGTAAAATCGTCAATATTATCCTGCTCAATGGCTATCGGAGTAGGCTCGCCTTCAAAGGAGGGAATCGGATTTCCGTCGCACTTATAGGTGTGAAGGAAATGGCCGAGCCCTGCATCAGCGGTATATTCAAAGAAAAATCTCAAACACTGCGGCTTGCCCATATTGGACTTGAGGATTGACATTACATAGTCGCCGTTCGGTTTAACAACAGCGGAAATTCTCGGAGTATAGTTGGGAGCATCGTCCTCATATTTCCTTGTTAAAAGGGCTTTGCGGTAGCAATGGCCGTCCTTCATAAAGTCATAGATTGTATCGGTCTGGTCGCCGTTGGTAACGATTGTTTTACCCTCAAATTTAAGAACGGGATTATAAATAATAAGGTGGGGGTCAACCATTTTGCTTTCATCAAAAGCCTTTGTGCGTATTCCGCCGCGCTCATTTTCTTCAAAAATTCTGTTGCGGGAATTTACGCTTCTGCCCATGATAAAATAAGCAATGGCAACGTTTTTACCGTCCTTTGTTTTGCCGATTGCAATACCTCTGCCGGGATAGGTGTTGGTATTAAGCTCGGTTGCAAATGATTTGATTTCCATAAGAACTCCTCCTATATAATCTCTGTTTTATTGCCGACAATCTTAATTCTGCCCTCGCAGAAAAGGGAAACGGCTTTGGGAAGGATTTCCCACTCAGCCTGGCGCATAACGCGGTACTGAAGAATATCCTCATTATCGCCTTCCTCAACGGGTACGGCTTTCTGAAGGATAATTGCGCCGCCGTCAGTAATTTCATTTACGAAATGTGTGGTTGCGCCCGTTACCTTAACGCCGCTTTCAAGCACGGCTGTGTGTACCCTTTTGCCGTAAAAGCCGTCTCCGCAAAAAAGCGGAATAAGGCTTGGGTGGATGTTGATTATCCTGTTCCTGTACTGCTTTATCAAATCCTCGCCGAGAATTGTAAGAAAGCCCGCAAGCACAATTAAATCAATGCTTTTGCCGTCAAGAACGTCAAGCACGGCTTTATCGTACTCCTCTTTTGAGGGGTAGTTTTTCTTATTTACAACAGCAGTTTCAATGCCCGCTTTTTTTGCTCTTTCAAGGGCGTAGGCATTCTCATTTGAAGCAAGGACAAGGGTGATTTTTCCGTTTTTAATCTCTCCCCTTCTTTCGGCGTCAATAAGCGCCTGAAGGTTTGTTCCGCCGCCTGAAACGAATACCGCAATATTCATCATACAAGCTCAACTCCCTTTTCGCCGTCTTTAATTTCGCCGACAACGGCAGCCTTTTCTCCCGTTGCATTGAGTATTCTTACAGCCTCGTCCGCTTTATCGGAATCAACGGCAAGGATAATGCCCGTACCCATATTAAAGGTGTTATACATATCGTGCTCGCTGATACCGCCTGTTTTCTGAATAAGCTCAAAAATCGGCTTTTTAAAGCACTTTTCCTTTTCAATTACAGCAAGAGTATTATCATTGAGCATACGCGGTACGTTTTCATAAAAACCGCCGCCGGTAATATGGGAAATGGCGTTTACCCTTACCTTATCCATAAGCGCAAGAAGCGGCTTAACGTAAATACGGGTTGGCGTTATAAGCTCCTCGCCGAGAGTTGCTCCGAGCTCGTCAAAGTATTGATTTACGGTGCTTTCACCGATATTGAATACCTTTCTTACAAGCGAAAAGCCGTTTGAATGGACGCCCGAGGAAGCGATTGCAATAAGCGCATCCCCTGCCTTTAAATGCTCGCCTGAAACGAGCTTGTCCTTTTCGCCGATACCTACGGTAAAGCCCGCAAGGTCATATTCGTCATCAGGCATAAGTCCGGTATGCTCGGCAGTTTCACCGCCAACGAGCGCGCAGCCGCTCATTACGCAGCCGTCCGCAACGCCCTTAACTATCTGCTCTATTTTTTCGGGATAGTTTTTTCCGCAGGCGATATAATCAAGGAAAAACAGCGGCTTTGCGCCCGAACAAGCAACGTCGTTAACGCACATTGCAACGCAGTCAATTCCTATTGTATCGTGCTTATCAAGCAGGAAGGCAAGCTTAAGCTTTGTTCCCACTCCGTCCGTTCCCGAAACGAGCACGGGGTTTTTATATTCGCTAAGGGGTAACTCAAACATACCGCCGAAGCCGCCGATACCGCCGATTACTCCTTTGATTTCCGTTTTTTTAACATGCGACTTAATAAGCTCAACGGATTTGTAACCTGCGGTTACGTCAACGCCGGCAGCCGCATAGCTGTCACTAAAGCTCTTTTCCATATTAAAGCTCCTTTATTTTTTCCTGTAAGGCTTTATCCTTTTCCTCAACCTGCTTTGCCATATCTTCACGCATTTCAATAAGCTTTGCCTGTAATTCAATATTACTTACGGCAAGGATTTCGGCTGCAAGCAGAGCCGCGTTTTTACCTGCGTTTACGCCGACTGCAGCAACGGGAATTCCGGGAGGCATCATTATTGTTGAAAGCATTGCATCCATACCGTCAAGCATCTTTGACGAACACGGAATACCGATTACGGGAAGTGTTGTTGAAGCAGCAAGAACTCCGCCGAGGTGAGCCGCCATACCTGCTGCGGCAATAATTACGCCGAAGCCGTTTGCAACTGCGTTTTTGGCAAAATCGTGAGCTGCATCGGGCGTTCTGTGGGCAGACATAACCCTTACCTCAGTTTCAATTCCAAGCTCCTTAAGCTGCTTGATTGCGGGGGTAACAACGGGCAAATCGCTGTCCGAGCCCATAATGATTGCAACCTTTTTCATAGCACATACCTCCTGATTTTTTTAATAGTATAACATAAATAAGTATAGCAAAATATAACA
>JAFYGD010000173.1 GCA_017543415.1 Eubacterium sp.
AAGGGGTGAAAGGCGGCGTTCCCCGTTTGTACGGCAACGCTGTTTTCAGGCGGCGCAGGCTCTTTCTTTTTGCTGAATATGCCCACGGCTTCACTTCCTTTCTAATGCAAATGAAAACGAAAAGTCCTCGCCCGAGCGGTTAATAACCGTCTGAACGAAGTATCTTATATCGTCCATTGCGTGGTCGTTTTCCTTTTTGGGTGCGTCGCGCCGGATATCGTTATCCCAGCGGTAAACCGAAAATTCGCGCAGGGTATCAACACATTCGGGAAAGATGAATATTTCACAGTCCTTGAGTGCCTGGCAAACCCTGTTAATGCCCGATAGTACATCGTTATCCGCCTTGATAACGGTGTATTCGCCGTGGCGCTTTACTGCCTCAATAAAAGAGGCGGCGGACGGGTCAATAACGAGCGCTTCTATCTTCCTCTCCCCTGCAAGCTTTTTCAGTTCAAGGTAATATTCCTCGTCCGTAAGCTGAATTCCCTTATCGCGCGAGGAGTGGTAAAACTCGTTTATACGGTACCACTTTTCCCCTGCCTTTCCCCAAAGCCCGAGCGAAAACGGGTTAACGGTTCCGTAATCGCAGGAAAGATAGAATTTTTCAAAATGCTCTGCGCGCCTGACGTGCTTTTCGGGGGAAAACATAGGGTAAACCAGACCTTCGGCGGCTACCCATTTTCCCTCAACAAAGCGCTCGTAAAACGCACCCGAATAAAGGCTTTTATAACGGCTTTTGATTTCGTTTGAAAGGGAGGGATTATCGTCCATTGTAAAATGCAGGTAAAGCATATTTTTTATCTCTGATTTTTTTATCCACTCATTATAAAACCAGTGATAAGGGTGCTCGGGGTTACAGTTGAACCAGAATTTTGAGCCTGTAAGCGAACACCTTGCGAGCGCCTGCTCTACGAAGGAGCGCGGCATAAGCGCAACCTCGTCAAAAAGAACGCCGCCCAGGGTCATACCCTGGATTAAGGCAGCCGAGCCTTCATCCCTTCCTCCGAAAAGATAAAACCGGTTTTCCGCGTTGCCCCTTCTGATAACAAGAATGTTCCGGCTTACCTTTTCATTTACCTCAAAGCCGAGCGATTTAATCAGCGGCACAAGCGGAGTTATCACATTGCGCCTTAGGGACGCAATGGTTTTACCGCAAAGGGCAAAAGAGGTACCGCCAAAGGCGTAAAACGCCCAGCATATAAATGAAATTGACATTGAAAGCGTTTTACCGCTTCTTACCGCACCGTCGCAGATTATGCCGTTTTTGTTAGCGTAGCTGCTTTTCGAGCACCACCAGTTAAGCACCTTAAGCTGCTTTTTTGAAAAGGTTCTGAACTCAGTCATTTAAAGAATCACCTTTCGTGTTTTCAGCACTTTTCTCAAGCGCTTGATAAAACGAAAGCGCTCCGTCGCTGCCCGATACGGAATAATCCTTCAGCTTTTCGCACGCCTTGATTCTGTCAAAAAACTTAATCTCCATTCCGCCGCCGCGCGGGCGTTTAATTTCGCTGACGTTAAAAAGATTAAGCTTCGGCAGCTTTTCAAGCGCGTCCTCCTCGCTTAAAAACAAAAGCGAAACCGCGTCGCTTACATTACCGTAGGCAAGCTTTTTAAGAGTGCTTTCAACCCTGTCGTTTTTTGAGGACATTTTGTCCCCTCCCTTCAGCCGTTATTGAGAGGTCAAAAATAAAAACCCCTCTACTAATACCCTTGAAAGAGGGGTTTTTATGCGTCAGATATGCATAATTGGACCGTAAATGGCGCAAAAAAATATTTTTTCCCGATTTTATGCGTATTTGACTCTATATTCAAATTCACCCTTGACAAGTCTGGTCTATTATTGTAGACTAACAGTATAGTCGACAATTATAGACCAAGGAGGTAAGCTATGGAGCTTAAATTATGTGAAAGCGATTTCCGCTTTATGTGCGTTATCTGGGAGAACGAGCCGCTCGCCTCCCGCGATTTGGTAATAAAATGCAACGAAGCCCTCGGCTGGAAAAAATCCACAACCTACACCGTTTTGAAAAAGATGACGGAAAAGGGCTTTGCTAAAAATGAGAACAGCGTTGTCACTTCGCTGATTGAAAAGGAGAAGGTGCAAAAGGCGGCGAGCGAGCATATTGTGGAAAGCTCGTTCGGCGGCTCGCTCCCCTCGTTTCTCGCCTCGTTTTTCGGCGGTAAAAAAATCAGCGACAAGGAAGCCGAGGAGCTGAAAGCCCTTATTGACAATTTCACGGAGGAATAAAATGACCGATTTATTCATAAGCGTTCTTAATATGAGCATAACCGCGAGCTATGTCATCCTTGCGGTTTTGCTGCTGCGCCTTACGCTGAAGGGATTTCCTAAAAAATACAGCTACGCGCTTTGGAGCGTGGTGGGCTTTCGGCTTATCTGTCCCTTCAGTTTCAAATCGGTATTCAGCCTCTTTTCGCTGAACCTCTTTGATATGACGAAGGCGCAAAGGTGGGAGGAACATCAACTGAACTACATACCCCCTGCAGATAAAACAGCGTTTTCGTCAGAGGTAACCACCGGAATTCCGTCTCTTAACAGCGTGGCACAGAGCACGGTTCTTACAAGCCCCGCTTATCAGAAAAATTACAGCTGGCTGTTGCTTGCGCTTATGCTGCTTTGGTGCGCAGGTATTCTCACCGTTCTTATCATTTCAGCCGTAAAACTTCTAAAGCTGAAACAACAGCTGCGCTTTGCCGTAAAAGCAGAAGGCAATATTTACACCTGCGAAAATATCTCTTCGCCGTTTATAGTTGGCATTATCAAGCCGAAAATCTATATACCCGCAGGAATTGACGAAAGCTATAAGGAATATGTTCTGGCGCACGAGCGGTATCACCTTAAAAGGCGCGATAATATTATCAAGCTCTTTGCTTATTTCCTGTTAGTACTGCATTGGTTTAACCCGCTCGTATGGCTTGCCTTTTACCTTATGAGCAAGGATATGGAAATGAGCTGCGACGAGGCGGTATTAAATCAGAACGAGGGCATCAAAAAAGCATACTCCACCGCCCTGCTCTACTTTGCAACCGATAAAAAATTTCCTGCCCCGAGCCCGCTTTCGTTTTCCGAAAACGGAGTCAGGGCAAGGATAAAAAATGTTTTAAAATACAAAAAGCCGAAAAAGGTTTTGCAGGCGGCGGCAATTATGCTTTGCCTCGCGCTGCTCACAGCCTGCGCCGCCAACCCGAAGCAGACGGTCACAGAGGAAAGTGTGAAAAACGCTTTTGATAAAATCAGCAGCTCCTTTGAAAGCGATAATTACACCGCAGGCAAGGTTATCGGCGCAAATATGGCAATATCCATGGTGCGCGAAAACGGCTATTACTACGATAAAATCACCGTCAAAAAGGACAGCCTGAAAATCGTTGACAACCTCGGCAATCAGATTTTTGTCAGCGAAAAAGCGGAGAAAGCGCCGCTTGCCGCCAAAGATGATAACGGCGTTCTGGAGCTGGAAACGGGCGGCAGTATTCCGCTGACGGTATATGAGGATTACCGCTATTTGTTCCGCGACGGCGACTACACCTGCATTACCTATACTAACAGTAAGATGACGGAGGAGGGCACTGTAACCTACAAGGTTTATTATAACAACGGCGCGCCGTTCGCCTTTTGCGATATGAACTGGGTGTACCTGCTTGAGCCGGAGGATATGGATTCCCTTATCACCGACGCGATTCTGAAAAACGAAAAGGATAACTACATCAAAGGCGATTATTTCGGCGAAGCGCACCGTATTCTCGATACAAAATTTGTTGACCGAACGGAGCAGGAGGTCGTCGTTTATCTCTATGCAAAGGTGGCGTGGCTGTCGCAGGAAAAAGGCAACGAGCTCGGCAACCGCCTTGTAAACACAAGCGGCAGCGCAGGCCCCGTTATCATTACCTTTTCAAAAGACGGTTCAAGGTATACGCTGAACGACTATGAGGGGCTTGGAAGTCTGCACGAATCGGATTTGAGAAGCCGTATTTCCGAAAGTGATTACCAAAAACTTGAACAGTTACAAAAAACGGGCACTAAAGAAATTGACCAAGCGCTATATAAACAGGTTGCGGAAAAGTATTCCCTTGATACAACCGAATTCATTATGACCGCCTTTGACCTATGGGACGGCTACGTAAAAACAGAAGAAGACCGCAATACGCTTATTAACTTTGGCGAATATACGGTTAAATACTGCTTTTCACATTTTATTAATGAGGACGGCGAAGAATCGCTTGAGCGCAAATACATGCTCATTTTAAAAGAGTTGCTTGGCTACGACGCACAGAGCATCGAGGCGCGCAGCGGCCGTGATTTTTTTGATATGCTTGTTACCGAATACCGCAATGACCGCAATCATTACAAATCTGACGAGGAAATGCAAAAAAATTCGCCCTACGGATATCTTCTTTTACAAATGACGGGTAACCTTTTTGAAACCTCGGACTATGTAAAACAGGTTTATCAAAACAATCCTGTATTTAATAAGGGCGAAAAAATAACCTTTGCAAAAGCAAAGGAACTGATAATTAACGGTGACAGCACTAAAATTACCGATTTTCAGGATTATGAATATGCCGATTCCGCCTCCGGAGTATACGATTACACCCTTGATATAGCAGACTTTAACGGTTATCTTTGCGTGGGTACGGGCGCGTATGATTTAACAATAGAACTATTTGCAAATGACGGAACCCTGCTTGAAAACTATTCAAGGCCTGTTACTGCTGACAGTTTGGTATATATTACGGAAAAGCTTGCAACAGAACTTGCCGAAAAGGAAATGCAACAGGAATACGGCAGCGGCTACTCCGACTTTGTATTTAACGGTGAAATTGAACTGCAGCGTGCAAATGAAGGCGATTTTGTTACAACGCTTAACCCGGGCAAAAACGACGCCTGTTATGCAGTGCATTTTAATAATTTTAAAAAATCGGTAGTCGCCGTTTGCTACATTGACGCACGTGACGGCACCGCGCTTGACATCAAGGAATACAAAACAGATTTTTAAATTTAACAACCGACACTTTTCACTAAAAAAAGACGGGAGTAATCCCGTCTTTTAAATTTGGTTATAAATATTGTAAATAAGATTTTTTGTTTTGTCCCAGCCGAGGCAGGGGTCCGTAATCGACTTGCCGTAAACTCCGCCGTCAACGCTCTGGCAACCGTCCTCAAGATAGCTTTCAATCATAAAGCCCTTAACAAGCTTATGAATCTGTGCGCTCTTTTTTCTTGAAAGCAACACGTCGCTTACAACGCTTTGTTGTTCAAAGCAGTTCTTATCTGAATTTGAATGGTTGGTATCAATAATAACCGCCGGGTTTTCATATTCGCCCGTACAGTAAATTGAAGCAAGGAAGCTTAAATCCTTAAAGCCGTAATTCTTATGGTTCATTCCGTGCTTATCAATACTTCCGCGCAGGACTGCGTGCGAAAGCCCGTTGCCGCTGCTTTCAACCTCCCAGCCTCTGTAAAGGAAGGTATGTCCGCGCTGCGCGGTTTTAATTGCGTTGAGCATTAAATTAAAATCGCCGCTCGTCGGATTCTTCATACCTACGGGTATGTTCAGAGCGCTTGCAACAAGGCGATGCTCCTGATTTTCAACGGAGCGCGCGCCGACTGCGGCATATGAAACCAAATCGGAAATATACCTTAAATTCTGGGGATAGAGCATTTCATCCGCACAGGTAAGCCCCGTTTTTTCAATAGCGTCCTTGTGCAGAGAGCGTATAGCGATAATACCCTCAAGCATATCGGGCTTTTTTTCGGGGTTCGGCTGATGGAGCATTCCCTTATAGCCCTCGCCCGTTGTGCGCGGCTTTTCGGTATAAAGCCTTGGCACGATAAAAAGCTTATCCTTGACCTCGTTTTGCAAGGCGGCAAGTCGGCTTATATAATCAAGCACCGCGTCCGCCCTGTCGGCAGAGCAGGGACCGATAATCAGAACAAGCCTTTCGTCCCTGCCGCAGAAAATATCGGCAAGCTCTTTATCCCTTTTTTCCTTCACCTTTACAAAATCGGGCGAAAGCGGGTAAAGCTCTTTTATTTCTTTAGGTATAGGGAGCTTACGCTTAAACTCCGTGTTTACCATACAGTCCATAAACAGTGTCCTTTAATTAATGTCTTGTATCGTCAGTATACTGCTCGCAAAAGCGCGCTTTAAACGACGGCTCCTCATCACCTGCGTAAAGGTGGGAAAGGTCGCCGAACTGAATACAGTTAAAAATCGCCTTGCCCTGTTCGCGCTCAACGCTTGCAAGCCGCGTTACAGAGGTGGGCAGAGCAACAAAGTTATGCCAGAGTATCATGGGCGAAACGCTGAAAATATGCGAAAGCATTGCCGCCTCTACTCCAAAATGGCAGAAGAGCAAAATTCTTTCTGCGTTAGGCTTTTCAGCGCGGTATATTCTTCCGTCGTGAACGTAACCGTGGCTTTTGAAAAGCTCGTCAACTCCGTTTTTAACATCGTTATAGTGGCGCTCAACGTCGCCGCTTTTCATCAGCTCAACGCCGAGCCATTTTTCATACGAATAGTAATCGTCAATTCTCGTCCAGTAATCCGGCAGCCTGTCCCAGCACTGCGTTTTTTCGCCGCCCCAGGTTACAGTTCCCTTGAATTCATGCAGCCATTTAAGCTCTTTTGCGGTTTTGCCCGTTTTTTCAAGGTAATATGAGGCAGTCTTTTTAGCCCTGCCCATAGGGGAAACGTAAACCGCCGAAAACTCGGTTTTTACAAGCCTTTGGGCAAGCAGCTCTGCCTCACGCTCGCCTTTTTCAGTTATGCTGTCACGCTCATAATCGGGGTCTGCGTGGCGTACAATCCAAACTTCCATATAATTTATCCTTATTGCCTAAGCAGAGCGAGACGAATCCGAACCGCTAAAAACACTGTATTTAAGCGAACTTTGCCGTTTTCGTTCTTGCTTTGCGTCAGCAAAGCTTCGACCTCAAAAGCCAAATTTCATCCTAACTTCAAGCGTTTTTAGTGCTTTGCAGTTTAAAATGAGCAGATTTGGTTTAGGTCAAGGCAAAAAACGCAGGAATACTTAATGTATTCCGAGTATTTTTAACGCAGAGATAAGGCAAATCCGCCATTTTAAACCGTGTTCGGATTCGTTTCGCTCTGCTTACCCTGAAGCAGGGGAGCCGTTTTATTATTTTGCGGAATTTTCAATAAGTCTGTTTTCGTCAATGGAAAGCAGGAAGGAGGCATAGGAATCGGGACGGTGGCTGTCGCCGAAATAGGTTGCGCCGATTTTGCCGCCCGTTGCGCCGCCGAGCCCCTCCTGAAATACGAAGAAGCCGGAGGTTTTTCTTAAAACCTTTGTTGTACCGAGAAGGTCAACCGCGCTTGCAAGAAGAAGGTACATAGCCTTGTTTGCCTGGGCAATTTCCTCCTCGTTCCTGCCGCCTGCAATATAAGCGCAAAGCGTGTACTTAAAGTATTCGTAAGGAGTAACCGTTTTAAAGCACTCCTTCATTTTTGTGTTATAGAAGGTGTCAAAATCCGTAATGTTATCGCCCATAATGTCAATAACCTTTTCGGTAGTTGAATTGCCCTTCTTGAACGGGTGGAACTCCCTGTCCTTAACGAATTTTGTATAATACTGCTGCATATCGCGCTTCATATCTGCATAGTCGCCAAGGCCCCTGTTATCGCTGCCCATAAGGCGGAAAAACCTTCCGAACTTTGAAAAGCCGCACTTTGCGGGGAATACCATAGTAACGAAATCCTCGGGGTTGAGGATATTGATAATTCTCTCGTAATCCGGGTTATCGTCTATTTCCGAAGTAACGATTGCGTTAGGAGTTGCAAGGCAGTAGGTAAAAATATTTTCCGGCTTGATTTTATGAGAGCCGAAGCCGCCGAGCTTAAACAGCTTTACTGCAAGAAGGTTTGCCGCCGCGCCGCGGCTGTGGCCGATAATAAGAAGCTTTGTTTCATATTCGCTCGGGT
Source organism: Eubacterium sp. (assembly GCA_017543415.1). Classification (GTDB taxonomy): domain Bacteria; phylum Bacillota; class Clostridia; order Oscillospirales; family Acutalibacteraceae; genus Eubacterium_R. The sequence goes on from JAFYGD010000173.1 coordinate 7,962, forward strand.
ACTTATCAAGGTAAGCGGTGAGCTGCTGATACATATAATCCCTTGCGTCTGCAAAGCCAAGGTGAACCTTGCCCTTTTCCTCAAAGCCCGCGTAACCGTTGCCGCCGTTAGCCTCTCTGTCAACGCCGAGCGGGTCAAAATTTGAAAACCACTGGCGCTTATAGGAGCCCATAAATGCGGTAAGCACAAAGTTATACATCTTACCGTCAAGCTCAAGCTCCCTGCGGGCGGTGAAATAGCTTATCTGGTCGCGCTCCGCGCAGCCGTTGATTTCAACGTCAGTCAGCCCGATTTCCCTTAAGGCGCGCTCAAGGTTAGGCTGCTGATTTTTAAAGCCCGTTGCCGTAATTTCCTCGGTTTCGCTCGGCGTATCGTAACCGAGCACCGTCATAACGGCGCAGAATCTTGCAAGGTCAAAGTTGAATTCCTTTGAATCCTTTGCAAACCAGTTATAATCGTAATTAACGTCTGCAACGCCCTCTATACCGTCGCAGATAAAATTGCACTTATATGTGCCTTTAAGATTTTCCATAAATACTCCCCTTATGTTAAACAACTTTTGTTTATTTATTATAGAATATTATAATTTAAAGTTCTTGTCAAGAAAAAAGCCCTCATAAAGAGGGCGCGCTAAACAATTTCCTTCCATTTTTCCGTAAGCCCATCAAGGCTCCACGCTGCGTTGGCGGGGCTTGTTGAGGGAAGGCATACTGCCTTTATTCCCGTTTTGCTTTCAATATATTTTCTGTAAAGCTCGTCAGCCTTTTTGCCGTTGGTGAAAATGCGGGTAATCTTACTTTCGTTTATTATGTAATTAATGTTGTTTGGAACGGCGTTTTTTATGCTGCTGTCGGCAGAGCCGGTAATTTCGCAGGAGTGAATTACGTCCCAAACGGCAATATTGTTTCTTAAAAGAAGCGCCTTCTTTTCCTCAATGGTTTCGGGTGTTTTTTCGTTGCAAACGCCTGCAACAACGCGCCAGAAACGGTTTTGCGGGTGGCCGTAAAAGAAGCCGTATTCCCTTGATTTTACGGACGGAAAGGAGCCTAAAACAAGCACCCTTGAGTTTTTATCATACACCGGCGGTATGGGGTGAATTATTGCTTTTGTTTTCATTTTTGCACCAGATATTCGTCGTCTTTTAATGTATAAGCCTTATATTTTCCTTCGGCTAATGCTTTTTCGTAGTAGGGCCTTCTCTCCTCGCAGAAGTGGCAGAAAAGTATTCCGTCAAAAAATCCGAGACCGCTGAAATCAGTCAGTCCGACATCGTTGCTGTCAAAAACCTGAACGTGTTCAATGTTCTTTGAGGCGATATGCGCACCCGCGCTTCCGCCGATATAAAGCGCTCCGTTTTCAACAAGGCGGATAAGCTCCCTGTCAAAGCCCGTATCGCGCATAGTTTTAAGCATTGCAAAGGTGTTTCCGCCGCCGACATACACTGCGTCAACGGTTAAGCCTATATATTTTTCGGGCGTGTTTTTGTTGAAAACCGTAACGTTGGCGCGGGTAAAGCCGAAGCCTTCAAGCCATTTTTTAAACTTCGCGCTTTTAACGTCCTTGTTGCTCGCCTTTTCGCTCGGGAAAAACAGAACGGTACAGTCCTCAACAGGCTTTGGCAGCTCGTTAATTATTGCCTCCCTGACAACAGGGCTGTTAAAATCGGTTGAACTCAAAATTAAATGCATATTTACCTCTTTACGCTTACTAAAAAAATCTTCTTATCAAACGCACCGTTTTTCTCTTGTTTCTGTTTTTTTAGTTCAAGTATTTCATCAAAGGACGAACCCTGGTTTTTAGCTAACGCTTCAACTACTTCAAGAATATCCGCAAGCTCCATTATCTCTCTGCTATGCAAATATTCTTTCGTTTCTTCTTTAAGTTTCTTTTCAAGCGCAACAGTGTATTTTTCACTGTCAAGAATAACCGTTTTTGCTGACTGCCCGTTATTTTCTATTATTTCGGGAATATTGTCCCTTACTAATTTGTTGTATGGTATTATCATTTTACTACCTCTATTTCAATTCCTATAACGCCGTATTTTTTAATCTGCTCTTTTGAATAGTATAAGAGCATATCGTCGGGTGATGCAGTTGCAAGCTCACCCGGAGCATATCCGCATTTATCAAGCGGTAGCTCAGCGTAAAGCTCTTCAAAATTTTTGAAGAGATAAAGCGCTTTGACTTTAGCTGTTACTATACCTGCTTTTGCTTTAAAGCAAATTGTATCACCGGTTTTTATTTTGCGCCGCTTTTCGTCATACAACCGCAGCTCAATTGTCTTGCTGCCGTTTTTAACGGTTTCAAACGGAGCGTCGTTCAGTTTCATAATATGAGTCATATTCCACCGCCAAAAATTATACTTATATTTTATCACATACAACGCTTTATTGCAAACTGCAACGCGCAAATGAAAAAGCCCTGCTAATCGCGGGACTCCTTATTAGATAGATTTCTCTTTCTCTTGTACCTGAATATAAAACAGTTTGCAAGGTTGACGATAAAAGTGGGAATTGGCGCAACTACTGCAGCAAATATATTAGAATCAAATCTATCAACTATGTCATATATCAGAGGATATGTAACCCTGTTAGCAAACAAAACTAAAAAGCCAAATGATTCGCTATAATTCCATTCAATAACACTATAAACAGTAACAACAGAACTGATAATTGACAACACAATATAAAAAATCAATATGATTCTTTCAGAAATTATATCAGTATAGTATTGTGGCAGAATGTAAAAGAACATAAGGAAATTCAAAACCAACATAATAACGGGGACTATGTATAAGATTGATAGAAAAAGAGCAACTGCAGTTGATAGAACAGTCATTATCAATTCATAAAATATCAGTAAAACCACTAATCTGATTGAATTACCGCTATTCAATTTCATAATTATCCCACCTTTTACCTTACATATAACACAAGTCAAAACACAATGCAACCTCTGTCTGTTAAAATTAATATTTAGTTTATGGAGAATTCAGTTCTTGAGGCTGCCCTTCGTCCAAACATATTCCGCGATTAAAGAATAACGCAAGCGTTAAACTAAAAATCGCTGCATATGTTTCTCCTCTCAGCGGCAGTACAAGTATCTGCCGCTGTAACGAATAATGGCTCTTGTAAAAGGCAAAGATAAAAAAAAGAACAGACGAAAGTCTGTTCTTCTTTTATGTCGGCATCGACCTATTTTCCCGGGAGGCTGCCCTTCGTCAAAACCTCCTGCGTGATTGAAGTATTGAATAATACTAATAATCACTACGGAGGTTTCTCCTCTCAGCGGCAGTACAAGTATCTGCCGCTGAATAATTTG
>JAFYGD010000174.1 GCA_017543415.1 Eubacterium sp.
CGTTTCAGTAAAGCCGATATTATCCCCTTGCTTTTGACCGGAATGCTGACGATGCTTTTTGTTTTTTCCACTACTCTGTTCAACAGTATTCCAAAGCTTATTGTTGAAAAAAAGTGCGGTGTTTCTTTATTAGGCGTGTTTTCATCTGTGTTTGCGCCTACTGTCGTTATTTCAACGTTTGCAGTTGGTGTTTTAATTCCTGTCGCACCGAAGTTGGCGGAGAGTTTTATTCGTGGTGACAGAAAAAGCATATTTAAAACAATTTCTGTTTGCAATTTGATATTTGTTGCAACGGGAGTTGCTGCAGAATTGCTTTCAATTATTGTTGGCAAACAGCTTTTCCGTATTGTTTACGGCGAAGAGATAATTCCGTATTTTAATTTATTCTACTATGTAATAATTGTCAGTGTTCTGATATCAGTAGTGAACAGTTATTCAACCCTATTGATAGCAGCCCGGAAGTTAAAACAGCTTTTGGCCTTTTCGGGTTCGTCCTGTGTTTTGGTGTTAATAGCGTCATATCTAATAATACCCAAATACAGTATTTATGGCGCAGCATATGCAATGATAGGCGTTTTGGCTGTTCAGTTTATTGCCGAAAGTATTTTTATTTTCTATTTGCTTAAAAAACTAAATCCCGAAAAGAGTAAAGGCATCGGTTAATCCGATGCCTTTATTCTTGCTTCAAGCCTGTAAATCGGCATTCCCTGTGAAACGAAACGGCTTTCGTATTCGGTTACGATGTTGCCTTCAAAATCGCTGTTGTGCAAATCGAGCGAAACATTGCTGATTTCGTATCCGCACTTTGAGAACTGCTCAATAGAATATTCAAAAAAGTGCATATTGTCAGTTTTCTGATAAATCGGAGCGCCGTCCTTTAAAAGAAGCTTGTAAATGTTCAAAAATCTTTCGTTTGTCAGCCTGTGGGAAGCGTAGCTCTTTTTTGGGAACGGGCAGGAAAAATTAAGAAAAATTGCCTCAAAGCTTTTTTCGGGAAGAAATGCCTCAAGATATTCCGCCGCACAGCAAATGAACTTAACGTTTTCAAGCTTCATTTCCTTTGCTTTTTCGCACGCAAGAACAATTACGTCGCTTATTTTTTCAATGCAAAGCATATTTACTTCGGGGTTCTGCTCTGCAAAGGTACAGGCAAACTGTCCCTTTCCTCCGCCTATTTCAAGGTAAACGGGGTTTGTGTTGCCGAATATCTCCTCAAGGTCAATTATGTTCTTTTCATTTTTAGCGTCGTTAAAATTACGGCTTTCGGTGCGCAGCGTAATAAGGTAATCATTGGCGGCTTCAAGCCTTGTTTCAAGGTTTTTCTTATGGCGCAGTCTCATATATGTGTATCTCCGTTTTCGTCATAATAAGCGTTGTCGTAGGTTTCGTCAAAGTCCGAATACTTGCTTTCAATTTCCTTTGCAAGCGGGGAGTAGTTGTTTACCCAATAGCTTACGCCGAGCATAACGGCGGCAATAAGCGAGCAGGCTATTATTTTACTTGTCATTTCGCTTCTGTTTTCAACCGAAAAAGCCGAAAATCTTGTTCCTCCGCATTTTTTGCATCTGTCTTTAGCCTTCGGCGCTCTTTTACCGCAGGAGGAGCAGACAAACTTAACCTCCTGGGGAAGGAAACGCCTTATGATAAAGTAAACGCCGAGCCCCGTTACTCCTGTTATTGCAACAAGAATTACGATTATTCTGTCAAATTTTATATGATTTATTTTCGTGTCCGTTGCGGCAGCCATAGCGCTGAAAAAGCGCGAGGCGAGCGAAAGCGCAACTGAAATAATTATAAGCTTTATATTTGCGTCCATTATTATCACCAACAGTATTATACAATGTTATGAGTTTTGTTTCAAGATTTTATCGCGCAGGCGATAAACAAGAAAAGCCGCTGCCACCGCTTTGATTATATCGGGAATGATAAACGGAGTAACGCAAAGTGCAAGCGTTTTTGAAAGCGGCATTGCTTCTTTTGTGTAAACGAGCATAAACCAAACCGTTCCGAAGATGTAGCAGGCGGCAATTCCGAGCAGCATTGCGCCGAAAACCAAAAACGGCTTTTTTGTTTTATTTGAAATAATACCCGTAATTAAGGCGGTAAAAATAAAGCCTATGATGTAGCCGCCCGTTGCTCCCGCAATAACGCCTATTCCGCCCTTAAAGCCGGAAAAAACAGGAACGCCGATTGCACCGATTAGGATATAAACCGCAACGGACGCCATACCCGTTTTTGCTCCGAAAAGCCCCGCGACAAGGCACACTGCAAGCGTCTGCAGGGTAAACGGAACCGCGCCGAAGGGAATAGTAATCCACGCGCATACCGCTATAATAGCTGAAGAAACGCCTATGTAAGCAAGGTCTTTGATTTTTATATTTCTTTTGTCCAAAATAATCACCGAATATATTTTAGCAGTGAATTCCCGTTTGTCAATAATATTTGATTTAATATTTAAGTAGTGATATAATACCACCGAGGTAAAATATATGAAAATAGGTGAACTTGAATTTAAGCATACAGCGTTTCTTGCGCCGATGGCGGGAATTGCCGACAGGGCGTTCCGCGAGCTCTGCGTTAACCACGGCGCTGCCTATACGGTGACAGAAATGGTTTCATCAAAAGGGCTTACCATGGGCGACAGAAAAAGCGGTCAGCTTTTAACCGTCGGCTCGGAGCGTCCGTGCGCTGCGCAGATTTTCGGCGACGAGCCTGAAATTATGGCACAAGCTGCTGTGAAATGCCTTGAATATAAGCCCGCGGCTATTGATATAAATATGGGCTGTCCTGCGCCTAAGGTTGCAATGAACGGCGGAGGGGCAAGCCTTATGAAAAATCCGCAGCTTGCCTTTGAAATAACAAGGGCGGTTGTAAATGCAGTTGATATTCCCGTAACGGTTAAAATCCGCATGGGCTGGGATGAAAACAGCGTCAATGCCGTTGAAATGGCGGAGCTTATGGAAAAGGCAGGCGCTTCGGCGATTGCAATCCACGGAAGAACGCGCAAGGAAATGTATTCCGGAAAGGTGGATTATGAAATAATCCGTCAGGTAAAACAGGCGGTCGGTATTCCCGTAATCGGCAACGGCGACATTACAGACGAGCAGAGCGCTGCGTTAATGCTTGAAAAAACCGGCTGCGATGCAATTATGATAGGCAGGGGAGCGCTCGGAAATCCGTGGGTGTTTGAAAGAATTAACGCCTATCTTGACGAGTGCAGGGTTCTGCCCGAGATCAGCCTTGAGCAAAAAATGATAACCATGTTAAAGCATATTAAAGCCATTATTGAATACAAGGGCGAATATACAGCAATGCGCGAGGCTCGCCACCACGCCGCCTATTACACGAAGGGAATTCGCGGCGGTGCGGCTTTCAGGCGTGAAATGACCTCGCTTGAACACTATGAGCAGCTTGAGGAATTAGCTTTCAGAATAGTAAAGGAAAATGCGTAATGATTTTTAAAAACTGTACCTTTTTTAATGAGTTCTTTGAAAAGGAATTCGGCGATATCGAGGTTGAAAACGGAATAATTACAAGAATAGGATTTCTGAAAGAAAACGGCGTTGATATGAGCGGTAAAATCGTTCTTCCCGGTTTTATAGATATTCATATCCACGGTGCAAACGGCGGAGATACGGGCGATAATTCAGAAGAATCGCTTGATAAAATGAGCGCATATCTTGCTGAAAACGGTGTGACTGCATTTTGCCCTACTACTATGTCCCGCCCCGTTGATGAGCTGATAAAAACCGCTGATTTTATTGCGGGATACAAGCACAAAAGCGGCGCGAAAATTGTCGGAATAAACTTTGAAGGCCCGTTTATTTCCAAAGAAAAATGCGGCTCGCAGAATCCCGAATATATTAAGGAAGGCACCTGCGCGGATTTTGACGGTCTATATGACGCGGCGGGCGGTTTAATGAAGCTGATTACCGTTGCGCCTGAGGCATTTGACAGCGGAGAATTTATTAAAAACGCAGCTAACAAGTGCACGGTTTCAATAGGTCACACCAACGCAGCGGCGAAGGAGTGTAAAAAGGCGCTTTCCCTCGGTGCAAAGCACTTTACTCATCTCTATAACGCTATGTCCCCTATGACCTCGCGTGAGGCGGGAGCGGTCGGCGCCGCGCTTGACAGCAACGCTACCTGCGAGCTTATCTGCGATGGTTACCATATCTGCCCGGAGGTTTTAAGAAATACATTTAAAATTCTCGGTGAAAACAGGGCGGTGGCAGTAAGCGATTCAATGCGCGCCGCAGGTCTCGGCTCAGGAGAATACGAGCTCGGCGGTCAGACGGTTTACGTTAAGGAAAACGACGGCGTTGCAAGGCTTGAAAGCGGTACAATAGCTGCTTCAATAACAAATCTTTTTACCGAATTTAAAAATCTGCTCTCCTTCGGAATTGACTTCAAAACAGCGCTTAAAGCCTGCACAGTCAACCCCGCAAGGGTAATCGGCGCAGAAGATGCCATCGGTTCAATAGCTCCCGGAAAATCAG
>JAFYGD010000175.1 GCA_017543415.1 Eubacterium sp.
GAGGCAAATGCTTTATTGAATATATCCCTGCCGAAAATGCATGGAATCCGATTGAAGCAGACGGTTATATGTTTATTAATTGCCTCTGGGTTTCGGGGTCATTCAAAGGACACGGTTATTCAAACGATTTACTCGGCGAATGCATTGCCGACAGTAAAAGCAAGGAAAAAAAGGGCTTATGTATTCTCTCATCCGCAAAGAAAAAGCCGTTCCTTGCCGACCCGAAATATTTGAAATACAAGGGCTTTGAGGTCAGCGATGAAGCGGACAACGGTATTCAGCTGTGGTATTTACCGTTTGAAAAGGGAGTTGAAAAACCGTGCTTCAAGGAATGCGCAAAGCATCCTCATATTGACGAAAACGGTTATGTACTTTACTATACAAGCCAGTGCCCGTTTAATGCGAAGTATGTTCCGATCGTTGAAAGAACGGCTCAAGCGCAAGGCGTTGCATTCAAGGCAATTCACATAAAAAACAAGGCCGACGCGCAAAACGCGCCGACGCCGATTACCAATTACGCTTTGTTTTTCAACGGAGAATACATAACGAACGAGCAGATGAACGATAAAAGATTTTTGAAGCTTTTAGACCGATAAATTCTGATTTGTTGAGACAATTAAAGAAGATGGCTGAGTAAAACTCAGCCATCTTCTTTATGACGGACTCCCCGTGCCAACCTTCTTTTTATTTTCCGAATACCGTTGTTATCTGTTTAAGCGAGCCCGCGGGGGAATAGCGCCACTCGGAGATGTTACCGCTGTCAAGATAGTATTCAAGCCCCGTAGGAGTTGCCGTTTCGTTAAAGGCTTCAATAACGGAAAGCTTGATTTTAAGCCGTTCGGGCGACATTGACTTGATTATAACGGAAACCTTCTGCCCCGCAAAAAGCTCGCTCTCGTATTCCGCAAGTCCCGCAAGGTTCGGCGCAAGCTCAATGAAAACCCCGTAGCTTTCAACACTTCTTACAACTCCCGTTACCGTTTCGCCAACCGAAAAGCGCGCCGCGTTTTCCTCCCAGGTGCCGAGCAGCTCACGCAGGGAAAAGGTCAGCTTATGCGCCTCGCGCTTTTTAAGCACCGCCTTTATCAGCTGACCTTCAAAAACGCGCTCCTTCGGGTGATTTATCCGTGAAACGGAAAGCATATCAACGGGAATAAGGCTGTTAAGCCCGCAGCCGATATCAATAAACGCGCCGAAGCTTTCAAGGCGCGTTATTTTTGCGTCAATAATATCTCCCTCGTTCAGCTTATCTATGTACTCCTTTTTGCACCTGAGCTGAACGCTCCTGCGCGAAAGCACGGGAACAAGCTCTCCGTTTTCACGGTGAAACCCCTTAACGCAAAAGCAGACCGTGCGGTTAACGCGGGAAAGCAGGGCAATATCCTTTTGCGTTCCCTCAAGTATGCCCAGCGCGCCCTCGGTACGCATAATAACGCCCCTGAAGCCGCCCAAATCCACATACAGGTTGTGCCTGCTGTCACAAAGTACAACGCGCCCTTCGCATATTTCGCGGCTTTCGGCTGCCGCCTTTAAATCCTTAACCGAATAAAACTTTTTTAAAAGGGCGGGATTAACGCCCTCGGGTTCATATTTCATCTTCTCAGCCCTTAATATCTTTTTTTAATTATATGTTATTATTTATTTCTTTATGTTGATAATATAAATTATTAATGGTATAATAAACTGATTAACTATATGAAAGGGTGGCGTAATGAACGTAAAGGTAGGCGATATTCTGCTTATGAAAAAGCCCCACCCCTGCGGAAACAGGGAGTTTGAGGTGCTGCGCATAGGCGCGGATTTTAAAATAAAGTGTACCGCCTGCGGTCATGAGATTATGCTCCCCCGCAGCAAGGCGGAAAAGAACATTAAACAAATTAAGAATTGATAGTTGATAATTGACAATTCAGGGCGGGCTTCGCCCACACCCATTATAATAAGCCGTGCGCAGCACCCGAAATTATCAATTATACATTATCAATTATCAATTAAACCGAGGACGAGTTATGTTTGATAAATTACAGGAAGTAGAAAAAAGATTTGAAGAATTAAACGAGCTTGTATGTAAGAGCGAGGTTATTGCAGACCTTGACGAGTACACAAAGCTTATGAAGGAAATAAAGCACCTTACCCCCGTTGTTGAAAAGTTCAGGGAGTACAAGGCGGCTAAGGAAACAAACGAGGAAAGCCGCGAAATGCTCGGCGACAGCTCGCTTGATGAGGATTTTTCCGCAATGGTTAAAGAGGAGTTTGAACAGAGCAGGGAGGATATGGAGCGCCTTTCCGAAGAGCTCAAAATCCTTCTTCTTCCGCGCGACCCCAACGATGACCGCAACGTTATTATTGAAATCCGCGGCGGCGCAGGCGGTGAGGAAAGCGCTCTGTTCGCAGGCGTTTTATACAGAATGTATACTATGTACGCAGAAGCAAAGGGTTTTAAAACCGAGGTGCTTTCCGCAAGCGAAACGGGGCTCGGCGGCTTTAAGGAAATAAGCTTTTCCGTTGAGGGCGACGGAGCGTATTCACGCTTTAAGTTTGAAAGCGGCGTTCACCGTGTTCAGCGCGTGCCCGAAACCGAAAGCCAGGGCAGAATTCACACCTCAACAACCACCGTTGCCGTTTTACCCGAGGCGGAGGACGTTGACTTTGAGCTTAACGAAAAGGATTTGCAGATTGACACCTTCCGTTCAAGCGGCGCAGGCGGTCAGCACATCAACAAAACCTCCTCTGCAATCCGTATTACCCATATTCCAACGGGCACCGTTGTTGAATGTCAGGACGAGCGCAGCCAGCACAAAAACAAGGAAAAGGCGCTCAAGGTTCTGCGCGCAAGGCTTTACGACGCTGAAAAGGCAAAGCACGACGCCGAGATTGCAGGCGAGCGCAAGGCTCAGGTTGGTACGGGCGACAGAAGCGAAAGAATAAGAACCTATAACTATCCGCAGGGCAGGGTTTCCGACCACAGAATTAACCTTACCCTTTACAAGCTTGAACAGATTTTAAACGGCGACCTTGACGAGCTGATTGACGCTCTGATTACTGCCGACACGGCTGAAAAACTCAAGGCGTCGCAGGAATAATTGATAATGTATAATGTATAATGGATAATTTCGGACGGGCTCTGCCCGTACCCGATTTAATAGGGTGTGGGACGAAGTCCCGCCATTAATTACCAATTATCAATTATCAATTCTCAATTACAAACATACCTATGAACACAAAATTATTAACCACAACCAAAAAGGATATAGCCGAGGCAGGCGAAATCATTAAAAACGGCGGACTTGTTGCCTTCCCAACGGAAACGGTTTACGGGCTCGGCGCAAACGCACTTGACGAAAAGGCGGTTAAAAGCATTTATGCAGCCAAGGGCAGACCGAGCGACAACCCGCTGATAGTTCATATTGCCGAAAAGGAGGATATTGTTCCCCTTGTTAAGGAGGTAACCCCCGCGGCAAAGGCGCTGATTGATGAGTTTTTCCCCGCGCCGCTTACAATTATCCTTGAAAAATCCGAAATAATACCCGACGCAACAAGCGGAGGGCTTGATACCGTTGCAGTGCGTATGCCGAAAAACGAAACGGCGCGCGCGCTGATTAAGGCAAGCGGCTGCCCGATTGCAGCGCCTTCGGCAAACACAAGCGGACTTCCGTCTCCTACAAAGGCGCAGCACGTCATTGACGATATGTCGGGCAAAATTGACGCGATTATTGACGGCGGCGACTGTGATTACGGCGTTGAAAGCACTGTAATTACGCTTGCAACAGGCGTTCCTACTATCCTGCGCCCCGGCGCGGTTACAAAGGAAATGCTTGAAGCGGTGCTCGGCAGGGTTGAAATTTCACCCGCAGTTTTAAGCGGTATGGCTGAAAACGAAACCGCCGCTTCGCCCGGAATGAAGTACAAACACTATTCGCCAAAGGCGGAGATTATACTTGTTGAGGGCAAAAAGGAACGCTTTGAGGAATTTGTAAATACAAAGAAAAACGCTTTCGCGCTTTGTTTTGAGGGCGACTGCGTAAATATTCCGCACCTGACCTACGGCAGCGAAAGCGACGATTTGAGCCAGGCAAAGGAGCTGTTTGACGCGCTCCGAAGGCTTGACGAAACGGGGGCGAAAAAGGTTTACGCCCGCGCCCCGCACAAAAACGGAGTAGGCATGGCGGTTTATAACCGTATAATCAGAGCCGCGGCGTTTAAGGTAATCGACCTTAACAAGCCGTTTATACTCGGCTTAACGGGCCAGACGGGAGCGGGCAAGGGCTATGTAGGCGAAATGCTGACCTCCCTCGGCTACAATGTGATCGACAGCGACAGTGTTTCACGGAAGCTTACGGAAAAGGGCTCGCCTGTTTTACCCGTTTTGCAGACGGAATTCGGCGGCGATATTGTTAAAAACGGTGAGCTTGACCGCGCGCTCCTTGCAAAAAGGGCGTTTTCAAGCCGTGAGAGAACGGACGCGCTTAACAGAATTCTTCACCCCGCAATTATTGAGCGCTGCAAGGCACAGGCAAAAGGGCTGAGCGTTATTGACGCGCCGCAGCTTTTTGAAGCGGGGCTTGAAAAGGACTGCTGCCGCGTTATTGCGGTAACGGCGCCGAAGGAAACAAGGCTGAAGCGCATTATCGCGCGCGACGGCATTACAAAGGAAAAGGCGCTTCTTCGCATTAACGCCCAGCTGCCCGAGGAATACTATATTAAAAACAGCGATGCAGTACTGATTAACGACGGCAGCACCGACGTAAAAAAGGCGGTTGAGGAAACGCTTGAAAAAGTGTTGTAATGAACAATGAACAATGAACAATGAACAATGAACAATTAAGGGTGCTGCGCACGGCTTATTATAATGGGTGTGGGCAAAGCCCACCCAAAATTGTTAATTATCAATTATCAATTCTCAATTAATAAATTTTACCATGGAGGTATTTTAATATGAGTGAAAAAACAAAGCAGCTTAAGGAAATGCTGTTTAACGACAAGAAGAACGGCGTTGACTTTATGAGCGACGACGAGCTTAAGGAATGCGACGCATTCTGCGAGGGCTACAAGGAATTCCTCGGCGAATGCAAGACCGAGCGCGAGGTTGCAGCCTGGGTTGAAGGCGTTGCAACGGCTAACGGCTTTGTAAAGTTTGATGAATTCGGTAAGCCGCTTGAGGCGGGCGAAAAGGTTTATTACGCAAACCGCGGCAAGTCCGTTATCCTTTGCGTTAAGGGCAGGCGCAGCATTAAGGACGGCGTTAGAATTTCAGCCGCCCACATTGACTCTCCGCGCCTTGACCTTAAACAGTGCCCCGTTTACGAGCAGGAGGGGCTCGGCTACTTCAAAACCCATTACTACGGCGGAATTAAGAAGTACCAGTGGGTTGCAATTCCGCTTTCCCTTCACGGAAGAATCTGTAAAAACGACGGAACCTTTGTTGACGTAAGGCTCGGCGAAGAGGCAGGCGAACCGAAGTTCTGCATTACCGATATTCTTCCCCACCTCGGCGGCGAACAGATGGCAAGAAAAACCAACGAAATCGTAAAAGGCGAGGAGCTTAACGTTGTAATCGGTTCGCGTCCGTTCAAGGACGATGACGAAAGCGAAAAAATCAAGCTCAACCTTCTTTCCCTTCTTTATGAGAAGTACGGCATAGTTGAAAAGGACTTCCTTTCAGCCGAGCTTGAGCTTGTACCTGCGTTCACGGTTGACGACATAGGCTTTGACCGCAGCTTAATCGGCGGCTACGGCCATGACGACAGGGTTTGCTCTTACCCCGCGCTTCAGGCAATTCTTGATATTGACGAGGCGCCCGAATACACGGCGATTACCGTTCTTACGGATAAGGAGGAAATCGGCTCCGACGGCAACACCGGCCTTAATTCCTCTTACCTTAAATACTTTATTGAGGACCTTGCAAGGCTTGAGGGCTATGACGGACGCGACGTGCTTCGCAATTCAAAATGCCTTTCAGCCGATGTAAACGCTGCTTACGACCCAACCTGGTCAAGCGTGTTTGAAAAGAACAACGCCTCCTTTATCAACAACGGTGTTTGCGTAACAAAATTCACCGGCTCTCGCGGTAAAAGCGGAACAAGCGACGCTTCGGCTGAATTCTGCGGCTGGGTAAGACGTCTTCTTGATGAAAACGACGTGCTCTGGCAGACGGGCGAGCTTGGCAAGGTTGACGGCGGCGGCGGAGGAACCGTTGCAATGTATATAGCAAACCTTGACGTTGACACAATTGACGTAGGCGTTCCGGTGCTTTCAATGCACGCTCCTTACGAGATTGTTTCAAAAATTGACGTTTATATGGCTTACAAAGCCTTCTTAACTTTCTTTACAAAATAAAAAACGGGCGGGTTTTCCCGCCCCTCTGTAACAAACTATTGCGGACGAGATGAACAAGAATTCAATGCTCAGCGGCAGCATACTTAAGGGGGTAATGCTTTTTGCGTTTCCCATTATGCTTTCGCAGCTATTGCAGTACAACTACAGCTTTGTAGATAATATTATTGTCGGAAGATACGCGGGCAACGCCGCCCTTGCGGCGGTGGGAAATGTCGGCGCTATTAATTCTTTTGTCATAGGCGCGGCGCTCGGGCTTACCAACGGCTTTACAATCCCCGTTGCCCACGCCTTCGGCGCGGGCGACAGACGTGCGGTTGCAAAATATGCGGGCTCAAGCATAGTGGTTGCGTTTTTAATAGGGCTCGTTATCGTTGTAACGGCGCATATTCTTTCAACCCCGCTTTTAAGGCTTATCGGCACGCCCGATGAGATTATCGGCCTTTCCGCAAGCTATGTTAACATTTTATACTACGCGGTGCCTATCCAGATGCTTTCAAACAACTTTACCGCAATATCCCGCGCGGTGGGGGAAAGCAGAAAGCCGCTGTATTTCTATGCCGCAAGCGGCCTTGTAAACCTCTTTCTTGATTTGCTTTTTGTTAAGCACTTCGGCTGGGGAGTTAAGGGCGCCGCGGTTGCAACCCTGCTTTCCCACTGCGTTGCAGCACTGCTAACGGGAATTTACGTTTTCAGGTTCAACAAAAACGTTGACATAAAAAAAGAGGACCTGCGCCCCAACTCAAAAACCGCCTGGAGCCAGATTAAGCTCGGAATCCCCGTATCCCTTCAGTTTACAATTACGTCGGTAGGCTCAATGGCGCTTCAAAGCGCGGTTAACTCCTTCGGCGCAAGCGTAATGGCGGGCTTTACCGCAGCGGCAAGGGTTGAAAGCTTAACAAATATTCCGATGAGCGGCTTCGGCGTTGCGGCGCAGACCTTTTCCGGTCAGAACTTCGGCGCAAAGAACAGCGAAAGAATCATTAAGGGGACGAAGATGATACTCGCCTTCGGAATAATGACCTCCGTTCTTATGAGCCTTATTCTGTATTTTGCAGGACCTTATGCGGTTTCGCTTTTTATGAAGGAGCAAAATGCGGAAATAATGACCGCCGCAAAGGCGTACATAAAAGCCGTTGCACAGTGCTATTCCCTTGTTGCGGTTCTTCTTGTTTTAAGGAACTCGCTTCAGGGCATGGGCTTTACCTACGCAAACGCAATCGCAGGCGCGGGCGAGCTTTTCGGAAGGCTTGCAATAGCGTTTATATTTACACGCCTTATAGGCTTCAGCGCGGTTTGCTACGCAGGGCCTGCGGCGTGGCTGCTGGCGGATATTCCGCTTGCAATTATTTATATCCACAAGCTTAAACTGCTTAAAACGGGTGAGATTTATGAAAATAAGCACAATTCTGAAAAACAACAGAGCCACCGTTTCGTTTGAGATTTTCCCGCCGAAAAAGTGGGATAAAATTGAAAGCACCAAGGCGGTAGTGCGTGAAATGAGCAAGGCGCAGCCCGCCTTTATGAGCGTTACCTACGGCGCTTCCGGAACGGGCGCTGGCTATACGCGAGAAATTGCAGAGGCGGTTAAGGACAGCGGAATTACCCCGCTTTCCCACCTTACCTGCCTTACCTCAACGCGTGAAAAAATTCACTCCGTTGTGAGCGACCTGAAGGAAAGCGGCGTTGAAAATATACTCGCCCTGCGCGGTGATATACCGGAGGGCTTTGAGTTCCCCGATACGCAGTATTTCGAGCACGCTTATCAGCTTGTAAACGAAATAAAGAGCATGGGCGATTTCTGTATAGGCGGCGCCTGCTACCCCGAAATCCACCCCGAAAGCAAAAACAGGGTTGAGGATTTGGAATACCTTAAGGAAAAGGTTGACTGCGGTCTTGATTTCCTAACCTCGCAGATGTTTTTTGATAACGAACAGTTTTTGAATTTTGTTGAAATGTGCCGCGTTAAGGGCATTGAGGTTCCGGTTATTGCGGGAATTATGCCCATTGCCAACGCAAAGCAGATTCGCCGCAGCATTGAGCTTTCAAACTGCTCCGTGCCGAAAAAGTTTTATAAAATTATGGAGCGCTTCGGCGAGGACGACGTTTCAATGCAGCAGGCGGGAATTATTTATGCAACCGAGCAGATAATAGACCTTATGGCAAACGGCATTAACAATATACATATTTACACAATGAACAAGCCCGCGGTTGCGCTTAAAATCATGGACGGGCTGAGGGATATTTTATAATGAAAAAAGAGGAAGTTCTGCGTTACCTCAGAACAAGCTCAAAAACACAGGACGGGCAAATCCTTTCCCTTGTTGATACGGCTTGCAAAAAGATTGAAAGCGTAAGCGTTCCAAAAACGCTTTACCGCATTTTTGATATTGAGGTCGGCGAAGACGGAATAACGCTCGGCGGAGAAACCTTTAAAAGCGTCCGCCTTGCCGAAAACTTAAAGGGCTGCTCCCGTGCCGTGCTTTTCGGCGCAACGCTCGGCACCGCCGTTGACCGTGAAATCAACCGCGCGGCTTCAACCGACGTGGCGCTGGCAATGGCTGAACAGGCTGCGGCTGCGGCTGAAATTGAAGAGGTCTGCGACTCGCTTGAGGAAAATATAAAGGCAAGCCTCGGCGTGAATTTAAGGCAGCGCTATTCCCCCGGATATTTTGATTTGAAAATTGAGGAGCAGAAAAAGGTTTTCGCCCTGCTTGAACTGACAAAGCGAACCGGAATTACGCTTACCGAAACCTTTGAAATGCTCCCGACAAAAAGCGTTACCGCGTTTATTGGAATAGAGGACAGTTATGATTAAGTATTTTGACGGCGGAACGGGAACTATGCTTAACCTTAAGGCAGGCGAGCTTCCCGAACAACTGAATATTACCGACCCCGAGCGTATTTTTGCGGTGCATAAGGCCTACGCCGAAGCGGGCGCGGACATTATTACCGCCAACACCTTCGGCGCAAACCCGCTCAAATACGAAAACTGCGCTGAAATTGTTAAGGCGGGCGTTGCCCTTGCAAAAAGAACGGGCAAAAAGGCGGCTCTTGACATAGGACCGACGGGCAGGCTTTTAAAGCCCATGGGCGACCTTGCGTTTGAGGACTGCTACAACGCCTTCGCCGAGGTTGTAAAAGCAGGCGCAGAAGAAGCGGACCTTGTTTTAATTGAAACAATGGGCGACACCTATGAAATCAAGGCGGCAATCCTTGCGGCAAAGGAAAACTGCTCGCTTCCCGTTTTTGTTTCAATGATATTTGATGAAAAGGGAAGGCTTTTAACGGGTGCGGATATTAAAACCGCCTGCGCAGTTGTCGAAGGACTCGGCGCCGACGTTATAGGCTTTAACTGCGGGCTCGGACCCAAGCAGATGCTTCCGCTGATTGAGGAGCTGCAAAAATGGACCTCGCTCCCGGTTATGGTTAACCCCAACGCGGGACTGCCCGAGGTTGTAAACGGCAAAACGGTTTACAATGTAACGCCCGAAGAGTTTTCCGACTATATGCTTGAGGCGGCAAAGCTCGGTGTTTCCTATCTCGGCGGCTGCTGCGGAACAACCCCCGCACATATTAAGGCTACTGTTGAAAAAACGAAAAACATTCCCGACAGCGTTCCCGAATTTAAAACGCATACTCTTGTAACGAGCGGCAGCGAATGCGCCGTTTTCGGTGAAAAGAGCCTTGTAATAGGCGAGCGCATTAACCCTACGGGCAAGCCCCTGCTTAAAGA
>JAFYGD010000176.1 GCA_017543415.1 Eubacterium sp.
ATCCTACAGCGTGTTTTATGCCGCAACCTATTCCTCAGACCCAAAGCCAAAGGCAATAGTTATTAAAAGCATCTGTGACTCTGCAGATTCGGAAAAAAGCGATAAGTACCAGAAATTCGCTGCCTATACAAGCTCCCGTTTTGCAAAATACCTTTTTGAAAACCACCTCCCGTTTTAATGTATAAAAAGACATATTACATATTAAAAGACTGCGGTGATATTTATGAAGCTTAAAAGAATAATATGTTTGGTCCTTGCGGCGTTTACGGCGTGTACCGCGTTTTGTTTTCCTGCCCTTGCCGATGAGCCCGAGCCCGTTTTGCGTTACGATTTTGAATCGGTTCAGAGCTCGCCCTCGCTTTACGGCAATGCGCAGCTTGCTTTTGACGATTTAAGGCTGTCAAATGTGCTTTCTCTTGACGGAAGCAGCGGTACGTACGCTGAACTGCCGCAGGGCTTTTTTGACGGTAAGGACGTTATGACTGTTATGTTTGACGTGCTTCCGCGTCAGAACGGCGGAAATTATTTTACCTTCACCTTCGGTAAGGATAATGAAAAGTATAATTTCTTCAGAATCCGTGATAACGAAATCCGCAACGCAATAACCGTTTATTCCTATCCCAACGAGCACGAGGTACGCTGCCTTCAGAACAACCTCAGCCGCTGGATGCATATTGCCATAGTTTTCAACTCAAAGGTAATGCGCCTTTACGTTGACGGTGAAATGACCGCGGAAAACACAAATACCGAAATCACAGTTTCTTCTCTCGGCACCGACCTTATTTCATATATCGGAAAATCGTTTTATGACGGCGACGGCTTTTTCAACGGAAGCTTTGATAATTTTGAGGTTTACGATACCGCCCTCGGCAGCGCCGCAATAGCTGAAAAGGCGCAGAATGATTTTGTTCTTTCACCTGCGTTAAGATATACCTTTGAGGACGGTACGGATATGCCGCAGCTTTACGGCAACGCTCAGGCTGTTTACGATACGGAGCGTAAAAGCAAGGTGCTCTCCCTTGACGGAAGCAATAATACTTATGCCGCAATACCGCAGGGCTTTTTTGACGGTAAAAACGTAATGACCGTTCTTATGGATGTAAAAGCGGTCTCAAACAGCGGCAATTACTTTACCTTTGCCTTCGGCAAGGATAACAGTAAATATAACTTCCTGCGTATAAGGGGCTCGGAGGTCCGCAACGCGATAACCGTTGAAAGCTATATGAACGAAAGGGAAGTTAAAACAAATGTGGACTTCGGCACGGGCTGGATGAGCCTTGCCCTTGTGTTTAACGGAACCTACTGTGCTCTTTACGTCAACGGTACCCTTGCTTCGGTAAATAACAATACGGGGCTTACCGTTTCGGATTTGGGCAGCAGCCTCCTCGGCTATATAGGAAAGTCGTTTTACGACGGTGACGGTTATTTTAACGGACTTTTTGATAATATTGAGATTTATGATTCCCTTATAAGTGATACTATGATTTACCAAAAGGCATTAGCCCATCTTCCGCTTCTTGTCGGAATAAACGTAGGCAAAACAGTAAATATTGACGGAGTAAGCGGTACAGATAACCACACCTCCGTTAAAACCGTTGTTGACCGCAGCAGCGGGAATATTAATTCAATAATCAAGCGCAGCCAGAATATCAAGGCTGTCCCCGTTAACTTTTCCGTGCTTAACAACGAATGTACGGTTCTTGTTGACGGAATTGATTACGGAACCTCTCCCGTTCTTGATTTATCATATGAGCGCAGCGTTGTTGTAAGCTGCGGCGACAGGGTTGAAACCTATACCCTTAAGGTGCCCGAAATTGCAAATAATTCCGTTCTGCCCGGTATGTATGCCGACCCTGATATAGATATACTTGACGGGAAATTCTGGATTTATCCTACAACTGACGGTACTCCCGGCTGGGGAGGCAGCGAATTCCACGCTTTTTCCTCGCGCGATATGGTCCATTGGTGCGATGAGGGAGTAATCCTTGATAATAAAAACAAAAACCCCGGTCTGAACGAAAAGGGAATTCAGATTGCGTCCTCTGCCTGGTCGGACGGTAACGCATGGGCTCCCGCAGTTGAAGCTAAAAACGGTAAATATTATTTCTATTACTGCGGAAGGATACTTTCCTCCCTTGAATCACAGTACGGCGAGGGTATGGCAATCGGTGTTGCCGTTGCGGATAACCCGCAGGGACCTTATACCGCAGGCAACGCGCCCATTCTCTATCCCAAAATGCTGCAAAATGCAAATATCGGCTTTGCAGGGCAGGTAATTGACCCTTCCGTCTATACAGAAAACGGAACCTCCTACCTTCTTTTCGGCAACGGCTCTGCGGCAATGGTAACTCTTAATTCGGATATGACAAGCGTTAATACCTCAACATTCTATCTGATTAGCGGACTTAATGATTTCCGCGAAAGTATTGCCGTTTTCAAGCGCGGTAATTACTATTATTTTCACTGGTCCTGCGATGATACGGGAAGTGAAAACTACCATATCAAATACGGTATCGCAAGCTCGTTAAAGGGAAAAATAACAAGTCAGGGAGTTCTTCTTGAAAAGGACGCCGATAACGGAATCCTTGCAACCGGACACCAGTCAATAGTTCAGGCGGGAAGCCGCTTCTTCATTGCGTACCACCGTTTTTATACTCCGCTTTCTATCGGCGGCAACGTAGGCCACAGGCGTGAAACCTGTATTGAAGAGCTGACCTTTAAAAACAAAATTGTCGGTGCGGATACCATTAATGCGGTTACACCGTCTTACAGCGGTGTCGGTCCGGTAGATGTTAACGGAAATGACCTTACGGAAAATACCGTTTACCCAACCTGTATTCAGAACGGTTCAATAACGGGAAGCCTTACAATGACGGCGGACGAAGCGCTGGAGCTTCGCACAATCGGCCATATTTATCTTAAATCTGTTCAGACCCCCTCATGTACTCAGGACGGCTTTGATAAGTATACCTGCACCGTGTGCGGCGAAACCTTTTCGGAAAACTATATTCCGGCTTCGGGCCATGATTTTAAAGTAACAAGGCACGGCGAAAACACGTTTTCAATTAACTGTAATATCTGCGGTACGGAAAAGGAAATAACGTTCCCCGA
The DNA here is from genome assembly GCA_017543415.1 of Eubacterium sp. Taxonomy (GTDB): domain Bacteria; phylum Bacillota; class Clostridia; order Oscillospirales; family Acutalibacteraceae; genus Eubacterium_R. The sequence continues at coordinate 3,112 of JAFYGD010000176.1, forward strand.
AAACCTTAATTCAAAAACTCCCGATATTGATTATGATTCAGATATTGACCGCAATTCAGACGGCGTAATCAACGCAAAAGACTACGCAATATTACTAAAGGAATCCGAAGAATAAAGTATGAAAGTAATAAGCTTTTTTGAAAGTGAGAATAAGGAGCACTGGCTTGCCGAAATTAAAAAGAGCGATTGGTCGGCGTCCGAATTTCTTTATAAACTCTTAAACGAAAATACCTTCTTTGATACAGTCGGCGAAGGCTCGGACGTTCTTCTGCTCACTGACGGAAACAGGCTGGTTTCCCATTGTACCTTTGCGTTTAAGGACGATATTCAGCCAACGGAATTAAACCCGTGGATGGGCTTTATCTATACCTTCCCCGAATTCAGAGGGCACCGTTATGTCGGTAAGCTTTTTGACGAGGTTGAGCGCCGTGCGGCAAATAAGAAAATCAGTAAGTTCTATATTTCAACAAACCATCTCGGCTTATATGAAAAATACGGCTGCG
>JAFYGD010000177.1 GCA_017543415.1 Eubacterium sp.
CAGCTTCAATTAGCGCTGAAGTATCGTTGTCAAATTCCGTAAAAATGTTTTCGCAATATATACATTCGGCTGAATAACTGTCCTTTGCAGCCTCATAAGTATAGTAGAAATAATGAGGAGTCATAGGAACGGTTTCCTGCTCAACAAGCGTAACGCCGCAGCGGCTGCAGTATGAGCCTTCAGTTAAGCCCGTGCTTGTACAGGAAGGTCTGATACGCGGGATGCTGATTGCATTATGTCCAAGGGCGGGTATCACGGAAAACGTTGATTCACCGCAAACTGTACAGTGGCAGTCCATAACGCCGCGCTTTGTGCAGGTAGGTTCAAGATAAACCTCTTCAACATAGTTATGACCGGTTGCGGGGATTGCCTCTGTTTCCGTTCTTTCACAAACCGGGCAGTACTTTGACAATAAGCCTTCATGCGTACAGTCGGGAGCAGTAACTACTTCCGTAGTAAAGTTGTGATGATAAGCGTTGTTTGTATAACAGGGACACTCTATTCTGTATTCATACTCTTCAACAACCTCTTCAAGGTCGCCGAGAAACACAGTTTCTCCGTTTGTTATATAATCGTTAACCATAGCGTCAACAGCGGTATCGCCGAGAGTGCCGTCATCGCTCATAATATCGGAGCCGGCGCTTATAACATTTGTTACAACCGAAAGCCAGTTTCCTGTAAAAATACCTACGCCCGCTTTAACTGCGTTTACTAAAGTATTTGTGCTTATTGCCTCACTGTCGCTCTGAATATTTCTGATACTTGTGTCGCCCGAAAAGGCTTTGGTACTGATTGAATTTTCAGAGCTTAAAAGGTTAGACTGAATTTCAATAGTATCAACGGATTTCATATTTGCAAAAACGTAGTCGCCTACATATGCAACATCCTCTTCAATAACAATTCTTGTTACATCGGTACGGCCGTTAAACGGCGCAGATTCGGCATTGGGATAATCCGGCGTCCTGGCATTTGTTACACCGTCACCGCTTAAATAAAGAACCTTAACGTCCTTATCAATAATCCAGTAAGCGGTATTTGTACCGTCAGTTAAAACACCGCGCTGGAAATAACGCGGGTTATCTACTGCCGCAAATGCGATTAAGCCTGCGCTTAATGAACAAAACGCAAGCAGAACGGCTAATATAAGTGATATTGCTTTTTTAATTTTCATAAGCATCACCTAAAGTACATTTTAGTACATATATATTATATAACATAAAAATGTAAATGTAAAGAAAAAATAACGGAGGAAAACCCTCCGTTATTTTAATGAGCTGCTACTTCGGCATCATGGGCTATTGCCTTTTGCCGTGCTTCCTCAAGCATCATTGATTTTACCTTCATTAATCGGGTTGTTGAGCTGCGCTCATTTTCATCAAGCTTCATTGTTATATACTTAATGGTTTCCTCATAACGGGGTATCATAACGTGCTCAAGGGCGTTTACTCTTCGCCTTGTTTTTTCAATTTCGGCAGACATAAGCTGGCAGGATTTTTCAACCTCGGCAAGCCTTAACATAAGCGGCATAATATCCGAAAGCGCTTTTACCGAAAAGTCAAGGTCCGAAGAAGTAAAGGCGTAGCCGTAAGAATAAATGTCATTTTCATCAGCCGTTTTAAGCTTGGTATCAAAAACGGGAAGCATTACGCTCATAACGTTTTTTTCCTCAACCTCAAGGCTCATTTCCTGAGCGGGCATCATAAGCGCAACGTCAAGAGCCGCATCGCTCATAACAGAGCGGGCAACCGACATATGCTTATTAGCCTCTTTTATTCCCTCTTCAACTTGACGGCGGAGCTGTTTGTTTTCCCTTACCAAATCAAGGAAGCGGCGCATTAACTCATCGCGCTTATCCTTTAAAAGCTTATGTCCCCTGCGTGCGGTTACAAGCTTTCTTTTAAGGTTAGTAAGCTCCATTCGGGTTGGATTTACATTCATTACTGCCATTTTATTTCACCGTTATTTTTCGTAGTATTCATCAAGAAGCGCATCGCTGATACGCTTAAGCTCGCTTCTCGGGAATATTTTAAGCAGCTTCCAGCCGATATCAAGGGTTTCCTCAATAGTACGGTCCGAATTAAAGCTCTGGTTAATATATTCCTTTTCAAATTCATCGGCAAATTTTGCATAAAGCTTATCCATTTCTGTAAGCGCAGCTTCGCCGAGAACGACCATTAATTCCTTTGCATCCTTGCCTCTTGCATAAGCGGAGAAGAGCTGGTTCATGGTATTTGAATGGTCCTTACGCGTTTTGCCTTCGCCTATACCCTTATCCTTAAGACGTGAAAGCGACGGAAGAACGTCAATCGGGGGAAGAATTCCCCTTCTGTAAAGGTCACGGGAAAGAATAATCTGTCCTTCGGTGATATATCCCGTAAGGTCGGGAATCGGGTGGGTTTTATCATCCTCGGGCATGGAAAGAATGGGAATCATTGTGATTGAACCTTCTTTTCCCTTCTGACGTCCTGCGCGCTCATAGATAGACGCAAGGTCGGTATACATATAACCGGGATAACCGCGGCGTCCGGGAACCTCTTTACGGGCTGCAGAAACCTCACGAAGCGCGTCCGCATAGTTGGTAATATCGGTCATAATAACAAGAACGTGCATACCCTTGTCA
>JAFYGD010000178.1 GCA_017543415.1 Eubacterium sp.
GCTGTACGCCGAGAATAATAAACAGTATCATAAGAACTGCAAGAATTATTACGCAAATCGCCGTGCTTTTTACAAAAAGAGACACAGCACCGCTGATTATCGGTGCAAGAGCAATAAGCGCAAGGATTTTTGAAAACTCTTTTGCGTATTTTTTCTTATCGGGCGGGTTCGTTGCCCAGTTTCTTAAAAGATTATTATAGTTTCCTCCCGAGAGGGCTAACGCATAAAGCAGAAGCCCTCCTCCGAAGGTAAATGTAAGGAATGCAAATGCATATTCCATATTTTACTCCGTATGCGTTATTTCACAGTTACCTTAATCTTTTTGCAAATACCGTTTTGAGTGTAAGCGTAAATATAGCAGCTTCCCTTTTTAACTCCCTTGATAACGCCCTTTTTGTTTACCGTCGCAACCTTCGTGTTTGAAGACTCGAAGAGAATACCGCGGTGCTTTCTTACTTTAAGCTTCTTTGAAGCGGGCTTAGCTGTCGCCTTGAGCTTAAAGGTCTTTTTAACCTTAAGGCTGACCTTGTTTTTCTTTGCGTTTACGGAAAGTGACTTTGCGTTTCCGACTTTTCCGCCTGCAGTAGCAACGTGAACGGTTTTTGAGGTTGAAACAACGTTTCCGTTTTTGTCAAGTGCAACAACGATAAACTTATAATATGTTCCTTTTTTAATCTTATTTTTACCTATCTTTTTAATAGTTATCGAAGTGGCTTTTGTTTGTGACTGTTTGATGTAACGGTTGCCCTTGCCGCATTTATTTCCGTATATAACGAAGCGTACTGCGCCGGGGGCTTTTTTCCATGCAAGCTTAATGCTGGTTTTCGCCGCCTTTGCCGCCCTGAGCTGAAGCGCGGAGAATACCGAGCCCTTCGGGTCGTTTTCAGCCGCGTACTTTGTAAGGTATTTCTCGGCTGTGCTTTCCGAAGCGCCCTCGCCGATTGCCGTGCCGTCCTTGCCCTTTTGTTCTGCGCCCGGCGCTGTTGAGGGCGTGCCGCTGTCGCTGCCGCCGGGTGTGCTGCCGCTTCCAGGTGCTACGGTTGACATACCGTACGGGTCGGCTACGGTTTTAACAGTTATAACAGTGTCGTTATAGTCGCGGTTATTTGTTGTTTCAATATATGAGATAATATTGTTGTTTTCCGACTTTGTATAAACGGTTACAGGATTGGAATTAATTACACCGCTTGAGTTCTGAGCAATTCTCGGGTCGCCTTCACCATCGCTAACAAGGCTTGGGTTACATTCAATATAGTAGCTTGTGAGGTTGGTATAGCCTGCAAAAGCATTTCCTCCGATATAGCTTACGCTGCCTGCGATTGCCATTTCCGTAAGCGCTGTACAGCCGTTAAAGGCTGAGGAGGAAATCGCTTCATATCCCGACGGAATTGCAACCTTTTTAACCGTATTTGAAGGGAATATGGAATTTGTTCCGTTGCCTGCGATATATCCTGTTCCCTTAACAGCGGGATAAACCTTGCCGTTTATTGTGAGCGATTTCGGCGTCGGAAGCTCAACCTCTTCCGACGTACCCTTGTATTCTATAATGAATACGCTGTGGAGCTCATTTGAACCGTCTGTCCAGACCTCATAAACGAAGCCGTCTTTTTCAACCGTATATGGGTCTCCTGCGGCAAATACGGTTTGCAGCGGAGTAACAAGAAGCACAAGAGCAAGAATAATTGCTGTTGATATACGACCTTTTGTTGTTTTCATTTTTTTCATTCCTTTCTGATTTTTTATTAATTATTATTTTTCCCACTCTAAAAGACATACCGTTTCAATATGCTTTGTGTGGGGGAACATATCTACGCCCTGTATCTTCTTTACCCTGTAGTGCTTCTTTGTCAGGATTGCCAAATCCCTTGCAAGCGTTTCGGGGTTACACGATACATAGACGATTTTTTCGGGTTTGATTTTTATCAGAGAATTGAGGAATTTTACGCTTGAGCCTGCACGCGGCGGGTCCATAAATACGACGTCGAATTTTTCATTTTCATTTGCCATATCCTCAATTATTTCGCCCGCGTCTCCGCACAGAAAATAGATGTTTTCCGCGCCGTTTTCCTTTGCGTTTGAAATTGCGTCCTTAACTGCGCTTTTATTCAGTTCAACGCCAAGCACCTGCTTCGCTTTTTTTGACGCGATAAGACCGATTGTACCCGTTCCGCAGTATGAGTCAAATACAGTTTCATTACCCGTAAGGTTCGCAAATTCCATAGCCTTGTCATAGAGCTTTTCGCACTGAACGGGGTTAACCTGATAAAACGAGTCGGGCGATATTCTGAATTTCATACCGCACAAGGTGTCCTCAATGTATCCTCTGCCGTAAAGAGTATTATTACGTTGCGAAAGTGTGAGGGGAATACCGTTGGGGTTAACGTTCTGAATAATTGTTGTAATCCCGGGGTGGTCCTTTAAAAGCGCCTTAACGAAGTTGTTTTTTGACTGAAAGGCGGGCTTTGCCGTAACGAGAACAACCATTATTTCGCCCGTATTAAACCCTGTTCTTACAAGCACGTGGCGGAGAAAGCCTACGTCTTTTTTTGTGTCGTAAGCCCTCAGCTTAAACGAGTCAAGAAGCTTTCGAACGGAGTTTATTATTTTATCCGCTTTTTCGTTTTCAAGGAGGCAGGAGTCGGTTTTTATAATTTTACCCGAGCCTGACTGATAAACGCCCGATACGTTTTTCTTGTGATTATAATCAAAGAAAAATGCGGACTGTACCTTGTTTCTGTATCGGTACGGGTTTTCCATACCGATTATTTTTTCAACCTTGCAGAAGTCAGTCAGAAGGTTTTCAAGCCTTTCCTGCTTATGTTTAAGCTGTTCGCTGTAGGGAATACTTATATTCTGACAGCCTCCGCATTTTTTATTTACCTTACATTCCATAGATTATAAATTAACGGAAGGGCGCAATTACCCTTCCATAATAATTATATATGTTTGATGATTTCGTCAGCGAGCTCTTCAAGCTCTTTGATGCTTTCGTCGGTCAGTCTCGTCTTTATTGAAACTGTTTTATCGAGAACTGTTATATCCTGCATTTTTTCAAATTCAGCCTTCATTGTGCGTATAGCGCTCGGCGCCCAGGAGGTGTTTTCAACGAGCGCAACCGTTCTGTTTCTGAAGGTCTTATGCTCAAGGTGGTGAAGATAGTCGCTCATAGGCGCAAATACGCCGCCGTCATAGCTTGATGCCATACAGAGAAGCACGCTGTGGCGGAAGCCGTCCTCAACACATTCGGCAATATCGTCTCTTGAGAGATTAGCCATAGCGACTCTCGGACAGCCTTTTGCTTCGAGTATTTCCTTCATTTTTTCAGCCGCTTCAAGTGTATTTCCATGGATTGAAGCAGCGGCGACAAATACGCCTCTGTCCTCGGGTTCATAAGCTGACCAGGTTTTGTAAAGGTTGATTACATCGCCTATTGTGTCGGTAAGAATCGGACCGTGAAGCGGACAGATAATCTTAATGTCAAGCGCTTCGGTCTTTGCAAGAAGAGCCTGTACCTGCTTTCCGTATTTACCTACGATGTTGAAGTAATAACGTCTTGCCTCGCACGACCAACCCTCGTCGGCGTCGGTTGTACCGA
>JAFYGD010000179.1 GCA_017543415.1 Eubacterium sp.
AAAGGCGCTCAAATGATTTTGCTGTTGAGCCGTGCATTGCAGTTTTGAATGAACCAGGCTGAATTTTAATAACGGGAACGTCAACAAACATGAGCTCACGTCTTAATGAATCATTATATGCCTCAACTGCATATTTTGAAAGGGTATAGGGTCCGTTGAAGGGCTGCGGAGTCATCCAGCCGCATTCTGAGGAGCAGTTGATAATTCTGCCCTTTGCCTTTTTGATGAGGGGGAAGAAGGTTTTATTCATTCTAACCATTCCCATAAGATTAACCTCAATCATATCGGAAACTATATCGATATTGCCCTCAACGAGGGATGACATCTGCTGAACGCCTGAGAAGTTGATTATTGCATCGAGCCTGTCGGTAACTTTTGTAACCTCCTCGTATGCAGCATCAATGCTATCCTGTTTTGTAACATCAACGCAAAGCGGATGAACATAGGTTGTATTTCTGAGCTCATCAAGAGCTTTTTCGTTTCTGCCGCATGCAAAAACATACCATCCGCTTTCGGAAACTCTTTTAGCTATTTCCTTTCCGAGACCGCTTGTTGCGCCTGTAACAAGAGCATATTTCATAAAAAGACCTCCAAATAAAGTTAATTAACATAATATATTATATCAAAAATGCATTTATTGTGCAATAGTCTGTTATTTCTTCCTCAACGCAAAAACAAGCCAGCCGTTGTTTTCACGTCTTTCAATAACCTCAAAGCCGTTTTCAGCAAAGGAGGATAAAACATCGCTTTCACGGTTTTCGATAATTCCGCCCGTAATATATACGCCGTTATCATCAAGAAAAGCGCCAACCTCGCTGTTGAATTTTATGATAATATCGGCAACAATATTTGCAACAACAATATCAAATTTGCCGCTGACCTTATCCGAAAGATCACCTTTAATAAACTTGATTTTGCTTTCGTCAAAGCCGTTTTCCTCGGCGTTTTTGCAGGCGGTTTTAACTGCGAGAGAATCAATATCAACGCCAAGCGCATTTTCTGCGCCGAGCAGAAGGGATGCAATTGAAAGTATTCCGCTTCCGCAGCCGATATCAAGAACGCTTTCGCCGCCCTTGATATAGTCCTCAAGGGTTTCAAGGCAAAGCTTGGTTGTCGGGTGGGAGCCTGTTCCGAAGGCAAGCCCCGGCTCAATGTTTAATACGCTTCTGCCCTCGGGGTCAAATTCGTTTTCCCAGAGCGGACGAATGAGGAGCTTTTTGCCAATCGGCATTGCGTGGTAGTATTTTTTCCAGTTGTTTTGCCAATCCTCTGTTAAGCAATCGGCAATTTCGATTTCATAGCCGCTTATATCGGAGCAATCAAAACGCTCACGAATAAACGAAACGGCTTCCATAGGATTTTCGTGGGGATTGATATAAACGTGAATAATGCCCTGATTTCTGTTTTTCTGAAGCAGGTTTTCTTCAATCAAATCGATATGTGCGATTTCGTTTATTTCCTCTTCAAGCGCAGAATAATCCTCAATATATATTCCGTAGGGAACAACCATATTGGCAATATTTCCTGCGGCTTCAATATCTTTTGAGCTAACGCTTATTCTGATTTCTGTCCATTTTTCTTCGCTAACAGCATTGGTCATTCCCATTTTATGCATCCTCTTCGGTGTAAAAATTAACTTCGTGGTTTGCCTGGCTCAAGCCGTGGTTGTATAGCTTCCTGTTATCAAGCGCCCAGACTCTGTCTGTAAAGGCTTTTGGTTCAACCTTTGAAACAGCGTCGTTTATTTCAAAAATAGTTGCATCAAGCGCATCAAGTGAGGAG
>JAFYGD010000180.1 GCA_017543415.1 Eubacterium sp.
ATAAATGGTCATTAGATGGTCATTGGCAGTTTTTAGAAAAATCTCATCCTGAGAAATTCAGGATGGGATTTCTTTTTATTTGCAAAATTGATCAGAGATAATATGATTTTTCGCACTCGATTTTTCTCGATTTTAAAAATCAAAAATGCTCGAAAAACCGCATAAATAAAGGCTTCCTGAAAGGAAGCCCTGGAGCTACTGGTCGGACTCGAACCGACGACCTGCGCATTACGAATGCGCTGCTCTACCAACTGAGCCACAGTAGCGAATTATTAAATCTTTGCGTTTTTGGCTGCTATGACCTGCCGTTTACGAATGCGCTGCTCTACCAACTGAGCCACACCAGCATATTCAATTATGAATTCGGATTTTGGAATTAATGGTTATACAGCGGCGGATACTTGTACCGACGCTGAGAGGAGAAACATTCAAAGCGATTATTAATATAATGCGTAAGCGTTATATTTCAATCGCGGAGTGTGTTTCGACGAGAGCCACACCAGCGTTTTATTATATTTACAGACTGCAGATTTGTTTTGCTTTTTCATAATCGTTTTTATTTACATAAACGATATAGAGATAATCTGCGGGGTGTTCGGTCCATGTTGCGGGAACGCCGCCCATATTGAACTTTGTATTTGACTTTTGGGTAAGCATTCTTTTAAAAGACGAGGTACCTGTTTTGGTTGCAACCTCATACTTAATTCCGTTTTCCCTTAACTTTGACCATACAGCGGCAACAGCCTCTGCATTAGTATCCTGAATAAGAGCTTTTCTGTTAAATACGGTAATCATAGCTTCACCTTCTGCGCTCAAATGCAACATTGATATAATACATTATTAAAAGTAAAAAATCAAGTGTTTTTTAGCAAATCAATAAGGGTACTGAAAACAAACTCAACGGAGGAATTACGCACGTTCTGCCTTCCGATACTGCCGAACTGCTTTGTAAAGGTTTTAACCGCGCCGTTAATGCAAAAGCCAAAGCAGACCATACCCACGGGCTTTTTTGGCGTACCGCCCGAAGGGCCCGCAATTCCCGTTACGCCTACGCCGACCTCGGCTCCCGAGGTTTTAGCAACGCCGAGCGCCATTTCGCACGCGACGGGCTCGCTTACAACGCCGTTTTCTTCAATGGTTTTTTCGCTTACGCCGAGGTATTTTACCTTTGCTTCATTTGCGTAAGTTGTAAACGAAACGTCAAGCACGCTTGACGCGTTGGGAACATTTACAAGCGCAGAGGAGCAAAGCCCTGACGTACAGCTTTCGGCAAAGGCGATATGGTAACCTTTTTCAATTAATAAATCAACCAACTGTTTTTCAAGCGCCATAGAGTCATCCTTTGATTTTAAACGTACGGTAAAGGGTTTTTGCTTTTTTATACTTACCCCTGAATTTGATTTTAACCTTATATTTGCCCGGGTTTTTCCTGCCCTTCGGGTAAACCACGGTATAATATTTTTTCGGCACCTTTTTACCGTATACGTTAACTATTTTAACGCTCGGCTTTTTTGCCTTTCCGTCATACTTATAGGTCTTTTTTGAAAGCTTTGCGCTTTTTACATAAAGATTGATATGAATATCGTACTTGGGAACATATTTGCCCTCGTCAAAATTCCTTGCGCGGAACACTACTTCATTATTATACACCTCAAGCATATAGCCGATGCCGTTATTGTTATAGCTTCCGTCCTCATTATCAATTGAAACCGAGGGAAGGTTTACGCTGTGAATTTTGCCGATTTTCCGGTAAGTATACTTACCGAAGCCGGTATGAAGATGGCCCGTAATAAAAACTGTATTCGGGTGCTTATCAAGTATTTTTTTGATACTGTCAGACTGCGGACCGATTGTTCCCGCAGAGTCAATGGCGCTTCCCCAGGTATCGGGCAGACCGTGGGTGTTTTTAAGCGGCTGGTGGGCAACGACGAAGGTGGGATGGTTTTTCTTATATGCGTCATCAAGCTCCCTTTCAAGCCATTTTAGCTGCTTATTGCTTATTTCGGCTTCCTCAAGAGTTGCTTTTTCGCTGCCGAGGACTATGAACTTATAGCCGTTTATTTCATAGGAATAATAAGCCTTTTTAATTCGCAGTTTGCTGCCCGCTTTTTTATTAAGATTGTTTGTAAAGGTTGTAAAGCAGTCAATAGCGGTTTTATAATCGTGCACCCTTACATCGTGGTTGCCGGTTGCGTTGATATAGTTTTTAACGCCGATGCCCGAAATATCGTCATATACCCAGTCCCACTCGTCCTGAATACAGTTTTCGGTAATATCGCCAGCAAGAATTAAAGCGTCTATTTTAGAGGCGCTGTTATTTTTAATATCGTTTGCGCTTGAGATTACATAGGGCTCACGCTCCTTAAGATAGGTTGAAACCTGCGGGTCTCCCCACACGGCGCAGTGAAGCTTAACCCTTTTTTCATTAAGCGGTCTGATTGAATTATCCGCTGCGCCGACCGTCAGCGGCGCAATAAGCATTACTGCCGCAAGGAGAAGCGCGGATAAGGATTTAACTGTTTTCATTTTCACTTTCATCAACTGCCTTTTTTGTTACGGTTGCAAATTCTATAATATGGTTTTTAACGGAGCGAACGGAAATAGTAAGCTCCTCCGTTTCACATTCAAATACTTCGCCGTCATTGGGAATACGCTGAATTACGGAATAAACATAGCCGTTAAAGGTATCGTAATCATCGTCTGTAAGGTCAACGCCGAGCTCCCCGCTCACCTCCTCAATATCAGCCGAGCCCTTGATACGCCAGCTGTTTTCAGTTAGGTGAAGAATATCCTTCTGAACCATATTTTCCTCAGGCTCGTAGATATCGCCGACAAGGGCTTCCATTAAATCGTGGAGGGTTATGATACCCTCAAAGCCGCCGTACTCATCAATGATTACGGCGAGGTAGCGCCTTGAGCGCTTCATCTGGGAAAAAAGGACGTTTGCCTTTAAACCCGAAGGGATAAAATAAGGCTCGTCAAGCGCCTTGGAAATAACGTTTTGCTTGCTTTTATTCTTAAGGCGGAAATAATCCTTCGTATCAAGAATACCGATAATATTTTCATTATTGTCCTTGAACACGGGGTAATAGGAATGACGGGTTTCGTAAATCATTTTATTCCAGTTTTCGGTTGTATCGTCAGCGTCAAGCAAATCAACGTCTACCCTGTGGGTACAGATTTGCTCAACCGTTGTATCGTTAAACTCAAAAACGTTCTGTATGATTTCGTTTTCGTATTCCCTGATTGTGCCCTGCTCCCTGCCCTGCGACAGAAGCATTCTTATCTCCTCTTCTGTAACGATTTCGTCATTTTCGTTGGGATTTATTCTGAAAATACGCAGAACAAGGTTTGTTGAAGCGGTAAGAACAAACACTATGGGTTTGAAAATTACGGAAACGCCGTAAAGCATTGTACTCATTCCGAGAGCCATTTTTTCCGCCCGTTTCATTGCGATACGCTTTGGTACAAGCTCGCCGAAAACGAGGTTGAAATATGCAAGAATTACGGTAATTACAATTACAACGATATTCTGATTTAAGGATATGCCCGCAGAGCTGAAATGCCTTACTACAGGCTCGGCAAAGCTATCCGCGGCGAAGGCTGAGGAAAGCAGCCCCGCAAGGGTAATTGCAACCTGTATTGTTGCAAGAAAACGCGAGGGCTGTTCAACAAGCCTTGAAAGGCGCACGGCTTTTTTATTGCCCTCGTTCGTGAGCTGGCGCAGCCTTGCGTCGTTCATTGAAATTACCGCTATTTCCGCACTTGCGAAAACTGCGTTTAAAAATATCAGTACTGCAAGCAGTATTATTTTACCTATCATTTTATATTATTCTGGGTTTTCGCTGCCGTAAGCGTATTACGCATAAGCATTGAAATAGTCATAGGTCCTACGCCGCCCGGAACGGGGGTAATAAAGGAGCATTTATCTTTTACGTTTTCAAAATCCACGTCGCCGCAGAGCTTGCCGTTTTCATCACGGTTCATTCCTACGTCAATTACAACCGCGCCGTCCTTTACCATATCAGCAGTTACAAACTTTGCTTTTCCTATTGCTGCAACAAGGATATCGGCGGTTCTTGTAATTTCGGGAAGATTTACGGTTTTTGAATGGGTAATTTCCACAGTTGCATCTGCATGAAGAAGGAGCATTGCCATGGGCTTGCCGACTATATTGCTTCTTCCTATAACAACGGCTTTTTTACCCTTTACGTCAACGCCCGTTGATTTAATCAGCTCCATAACACCCGCGGGAGTACAGGGCAGATATTTATATTCGCCGAGCATAATTGCACCTACGTTTTCCGGATGAAAGGCGTCAACGTCCTTTTCGGGATTAATACGGTTGATAACCTCTTTATCGTCAAGGTGCTTGGGCAGAGGAAGCTGACAGAGAATACCGTTAATTTTACTGTCGGCATTAAGCCTGTCCACAAGGGCGTTGAGTTCTTTTTGAGTTGTATTTTCGGGGAGGGCGTACTTTTCACTGTAAAAGCCGCACTCCTCGCAGGCGCGCTCCTTATTGCGAACATAAACCTGTGAGGCAGGGTCCTCGCCTACGATGATAACGGCAAGACCGGGAGTTACGCCCTTTGCCTTTAGTTCGTCACATTCCTTTTTTACCTGTGCTTTAACAGCAGCGGAAACCGCTTTTCCGTCAATTATATTCATAGTTATTTATCCTTTTTCTTTGATTTCTTTTTTTCGGTTTTGGGGCGTTCGGCGGGGATAATCGGGAGCATACGCCCGGGGAGTTTGTTTTGCTTTGCGCGTACCATAAAATAGGTGAAAAACGCAAGCGCAACAACAACAATTACCGCCGAAAGGAGCTGCGAAACCCTTATGCTTGTATTTGCAATATAAAGCGAATCGGTACGCATACCCTCAACAATCATACGCTCCGCGCCGTAAAGCACGCCGTAAAGCATAAAAATTTCGCCCTTGAATTTACGGTACCTTGTTACAACAAGGTGTAAAACAAGGAAGAAAAGCAGACACCAGACGCTTTCATACAAAAAGGTCGGATGAACGGGTAACGCGGGGTCAACGCTCATGCCCTTTTCCGCAAGGAGAGCCTGACTTGCCTCAAGGGTATCACGGATTTTAGGCGACCACATACGGAAAAGCGCCGTTGTTGTATTTGAACCGAAGGCCTCCTGGTTAAAGAAGTTGCCCCATCTTCCGATACCCTGACCGATAAGGAGTCCCAAAGCGCCGAGGTCAAGAAGGTTCAGAAAATCAATTTTACCTATCTTACAGCCGATAGCGGCGCCTATAAGCGCGCCGATAATACCGCCGTAAATTGCTATTCCGCCGTTCCATATTGCAGGTATTTCGTTCAGGTGCTGACTGTAATAATCCCACTCAAAGGCAACATAATACAGCCTTGCAAAAACGATACCGAAAAGCGTTCCCCAGATAAGAACATCGGTCATACCGTCAAGGGACATTTTCCACTTCCATGCTCCGCGTCCGCCGTAAAGCACGGCAAGTCCGAAGCCGAAAGCAATTATTAAGCCGTAAAATTTAACATCGTGGCCGAAAAGCGTAAATGCTACCGACGGAAGGTCAAAATGAATACCGAGTCCGTCAAAAAATACTGTTGTATAATCGCTCATATAAACTTCCTTTCATCAGCTGCGCTGACCGCTCCCGTTACACAGAGAGCCTATTTTATTTATTATATCATAGTATTAAACTAATTTCCATATTTTATTAAATAAAAGATAAAAAGCAGCAGCTCGTTGCTAACGTTTTCGGAATTTATAACATACATAAGTGCAAGAGCAAGCGCTTTTTCCCTGTTTGATTGGAGCGAAAGAATAAGCGAAAGAGCATCCGTTTTTTCATCCTCCGCAGTTTTTTCACGCGCGCGGTTTTTCATTTCCTGAACTCTGCGCTTAGCCTCACTGATATCCGAATAGCCGTATTCCTGCATAAAATCACCTTGATATAATTACTGTTTTAATGTATAATCAATTTTATGTTAAGGAAGGAGGGCATATGCTTGAGAATAGTTGTTACATCAGACGTTCACAGAAATTCGCGGCTGTTTTTTGAAATACTTGACAGACACGAAAAACACGCAGATTTGTTTATAAACCTCGGCGACAGCGAGCATGAAATAGAGCTGCTTGAAATGACAAGGCCTTCCGTTAAATTCAAGTACGTTAAAGGAAACTGCGACTTTAATCTTGTTGCCCCGTATGAGCAATGCATAAGCTTTAACGGGAAAAAGGTATTCTTTACTCACGGTCAGAACTATTACGTTAAGCACGGCTACAGCGAGGTTATACGCAGGGCAAAGCAGGAGGGTGCGGACATCTGCCTTTTCGGTCACACGCACAC
>JAFYGD010000181.1 GCA_017543415.1 Eubacterium sp.
AATGAAGCTGTCAACCGAAAGCGGTGAGAAGAAACGCGCGGTTCCCGAGGTGGGAAGAACGTGGTTCGGACCTGCATAATAATCGCCGAGAGGCTCGGGCGACCAGTTGCCGAGAAATACCGAACCGGCGTTATCAACCTTGCCTATATACTTAAGCGGTTCCGTTATACAAAGCTCAAGGTGTTCGGGCGCAAGCTCGTTTGCAAACTCAATAGCCTGTTCAAGAGTTTCGCAAACAATGATTTCACCGTAGTTTTCAAGCGACTGCTCAATAATTGTCTGACGGTCAAGGAACTTAACCTGCTTATCAATTTCATGAAGGGTTGCGCGAGCAAGGTCGGTTGACGTTGTAAGAAGGATTGCAGAAGCAAGCACATCGTGCTCCGCCTGACTCATAAGGTCAGCCGCAAGGAAGGCGGGGTCTGCAGTTTTATCCGCAACAATAAGAATTTCGCTCGGTCCCGCAACCATATCAATATCAACCTTGCCGTAAAGCAGCTTTTTAGCCGTTGCTACAAAAATATTGCCGGGACCTACAATTTTATCAACCTTCGGAATTTTATCCGTACCGTAGGCAAGCGCCGCAATTGCCTGCGCGCCGCCGACCATAAACACCTTATCAACGCCCGCGATAGCCGCTGCCGCCATAATATTAGGGTCCGGATTTCCGTTTTTGCCGGGAGGGGTAACCATAATTATTTCCTTAACGCCCGCTATCTTTGCGGGAACGGCGTTCATAAGAACCGAAGAAGGATATGACGCGGTACCGCCGGGAACGTAAATACCTACCCTGTTAAGGCCGCGTACGCGCTGACCCATAATTACGCCGTTTTCCTTGGTAGTCATCCAGCTTTGCTGGGTTTGACGGAGGTGAAAATCGTAAATATTATCCCTTGCGTTTGTAAGTGCCTGCTTAAAGGTTTCATCTGCATTTTCAAGATATTCCTGAAGCTCTTCCTTTGTAACGCAGGATTTTTTTGGAAGACCTCCGTCAAAGCGTACCGTATATTCAAGTACGGCTTCATCACCGTTTTCCTTAACGCCCTGAATTATTGTTCTTACGATGTCTACTATTTTTTCATCAGCCTCGCCGGCGCGCTTTTTGAGATTTTCAATAAGCTTATACTCGGCTTTTCCGTTAGCTTTTGTTATTTTCATAGTTATTCTCCTACCTTGCTTGCAAGCTCTAAATCATTGAGGAATGCTTCAATTTCGTTTTTCCTTAATTTCATTGACGCCATATTTACTATAACGCGGGCTGAAATAGGAGTAATTTCCTCAACAATCTCAAGTCCGTTTTCCTTAAGGGTTGAGCCCGTTTCAACAATATCAACGATACCGTCCGCAAGCCCGAGCAGCGGCGCAAGCTCAACGCTGCCCTTAATTTTAATTATTTCAACGTCCATACCCTTGCTTTCAAAGAATTCCTTTGCAACCTTGGGGTACTTTGACGCAACTACCTTACGCTTATAGCCGCTGAAAAAGTCTGCTCCTTTAGGAGCGGCAAGTGCAAAACGGCATTTGCCTATTCCGAGGTCAATAACCTCATAGAAGGACGAGCCGTGCTCAAGAATTGTATCTTTACCTACAATTCCGATGTCGCACACACCGTGTTCAACATAGGTTATAACATCGGGAGCTTTTGAAAGCACGGCTTCATATTTATCAATGGGAAGAATGAGCCTTCTGCCCTTGTTTTCAAGCTCCGTTGTATCAAGCCCCATTGTTTTAAAGAGCTTAACGCTGCTTTTTTCAAGCCTGCCCTTTGTTAAGGCAATACGCAGCGGGCGTTCAATATTTATAACCTCGCGCATTGCTTCGCATACGGCGCTTACCTCAACGCCGAAGCCGATAGCGGGAGTATTCATACCAAACTTTCCGAGCAGATTATCGTATCTGCCGCCCGAAAGAATTGTTAAGCCCGAGCCCTCTGCATAGCCGTGGAAGATAACGCCCGTATAATAATTGGAACGGTTAACAAGACCTAGGTCAATTATTATACTTTCCTTAAGCCCGAGCGAGCAAAGCTCCTCATAAACCTTTTTAAGATAATCAAGAGCGCTGACGGCGGATTTATCGTTATAAAGCTTCTTTGCCTCATCAATAACTTCAATTCCGCCGAAAAGCCTTGGCAGACGGCGAAGCACCTCCGCTTCCCTGCTGCTGCCGAGCTTATCAAGCATATCGCCGAGAGCTGCATAGTTTTTACCTTCAATAAGGTTACATATGTCAGCCTTGCCGTTTTCGTCAAGTTCAAGCTTATTAAGGATTGTATTGAAGAACGCAGCGTTGCCGATTTCAACTTTAAATGAGTTAAGGCTACAGCGCTTAAGACTTTCAATAGCGAGAGTAATTACTTCAATATCGGCGCTCATTGAGCCGTCGCCGATAAATTCAACGCCGCTCTGGGCAATCTCGTTAGTTTTACCCGCTAAATCCTTATTGCGAACGAAAACGCTCTGATTGTAATAAAGCCTTACGGGAAGCTCGCTTTCGCTGAGCCTTGTTGCAACCATACGGGCAATAGGCAGAGTATTATCCGGACGGAGAACCGTTGTTCTTCCTTCGCTGTCAGTAAGCTTATACATCTCATCAGCCTGAATTCCCGATTTATCGTTTTTGAATACGTCAAGGAATTCAATAGCGGGAGTCAGCACCTTGCGGTAGCCGTTTTCATTGAACAAATCGGACAGAGTGTGTTCAACCGTTCTTCTGTCATCGCACTCCTCAAAAAGAAAGTCGCGAGAGCCTTCGGGAGTTAATTTGGCATACTTTTTCATAGATTGTTCACCCTTTTCACTTTAGCGTGCTAATATGCTACCACATTAAAGTGCTTATGTCAATCATTATTTTAAATTATTAAAAGAAAGATATTTGTTTTGATTCGGGAAGGTCGCCGAGAGCGCCTGCGTTACGGAGCGCTTCAACAACTGATTTACCTACGCCTGGCTCGCCCGCAAGGTCATCGGAAGCAATAAAGCCGTTGGGATTTCTTTCTACCGCATCTGCAATAGCCTGGGCGGCGGTTTCGCCTATACCGTCGATTGCCGAAAACGGCAGTCTTATTTTACCCTCTTCAATTCTGTAAATTCGCCAGTCGGATTTATAAAGGTCAACGGGCAGGAACTCATATCCCCTTGCAAGCATCTCAATAACAATCTGGTTTACAACATAGGTGCTTTCCTCTTTTGCAGTAACCTCAATATTGTTGCGCTTTTTATTATTAAACTCATCCATCTTCTTTTTAACGGCTTCCTTGCCCTGAACGGCTGAAACGGCGTCAATAGCGCCTCCGCGAACGGTAAAGTAAGCAGCATAGAACTGAAGCGGATAATAAATCTTATACCACGCAATACGCAATGCGGCAATTACATAAGCCGCAGCGTGCGCTTTGGGGAACATATACTTGATTTTATAACATGAATCAATGTACCACTGTTCAACTCCGACTGTTTTCATTGCATCCTCAAAAGGCGGAAGCTCCTTTGGTGCCTTACCCTTACGGGTATACTCCATAATCTTAAAGCAATCCTTTTTGGAAAGCGGTGATTCACCGCCGTGTTCGGAAGCGTAGGAATCTGCAACGTGGATTAAGTGAGTCATAATATCGTCACGGCAGCCGATAACGTCTGAAATAGTACAGGTTCCGTTATCAATTAAATCCTTGGCATTGCCGAGCCAAACGTCAGTACCGTGTGAAAGTCCTGAAATCTGAAGCAAATCGGCAAAGGTTTTAGGCTGCGCGTCAACAAGCATCTGAATTACAAACGGAGTACCCATTTCAGGGATTGCAAGAGTACCGGTAGGACAGTCAATATCATCCTCGCTGACGCCTATAGGCTCAGTTGACGTAATCAGCTTATACAGCTTGGGGTCAGACAGGTCAACGTCCATTACGGGAATACCCGTCAAATCCTCAAGATACTTATAAAGAGTAGGATTATCGTGGCCGAGCTCATCAAGCTTTAAAAGCGTATCGTGAAGGGAGTTTTTAAAGTCAAAATGTGTTGTATAGGTACCCTTCTTTTCATCGTTTGAGGGATACTGAATAGGTGTAAAATCCTCAACCGTATATTCGCTCGGAACAACAACCATACCGCCGGGGTGCTGACCTGTTGTACGCTTAATTCCCGTACAGCCGATAGTAAGGCGGTCAAGCTCCGCTTTTGGAGTAATGTTAAAGAGGTCGCGCTCTTCAAGATATTTTCTTACAAAGCCGTAGGCGGTTTTATCCGCAACGGTTGCCATTGTACCCGCTTTAAACACGTATTCCTTGCCGAAAAGCTGTTCGGTAAAGCGGTGAATAGTACTTTGAATTTCGCCCGAGAAGTTAAGGTCAATATCGGGTTCCTTATCTCCGTCAAAGCCGAGGAAGGTTTCAAACGGGATTTCGTGGCCGTCGCGCTTCAGGGGTTCGCCGCATACGGGACAGTTTTTTGCAGGAAGGTCAAAGCCCGAACCGTATTCGCCCTTCGTAAAGAATTCGCTGTGCTTACATTTTTTACAGTAGTAGTGCGGCGGGAGAGGATTAACCTCTGAAATACCGCCGAGATGGGCAACGATTGACGAGCCTACCGAACCACGCGAGCCTACGAGGTAGCCGTTCTTTTCGCTTTCCTCAACAAGACGCTTTGCAATTACATAAAGAACCTCAAAGTGGTGGCCTATAATACTGTCAAGCTCACGCTGAAGCCTTGAAGCAACAATTTCAGGCACGGGGTCGCCGTATAAATCCTTTGCCATACTCCAGCACTTTTCGGTAAGCTCTTCCTTTGCGCCGTCAATATGCGGTTGGAAGGTTCCGGGCGGGATAGGCGGAATATCGTCCTGAATCATATCCGCAATTCTGTTGGGATTATCAATAACAAATTCCTTTGCTCTTTCCCCTGCCCACGCAAAATCTTCAAGCATTTCTTCCGTGGTTTTAAAATACAGAGGAGCCTGATTATCGGCGTCGGTATAACCCATTGAAGCCTGAATAATTGCTCTGAACTTTGCGTCTGTTTTATTAAGAAAATGAACGTCGCCTGTTGCAACAACGAGCTTGCCGAGCT
>JAFYGD010000182.1 GCA_017543415.1 Eubacterium sp.
CTGTCAAGCGGCGGCTTTACCTGGGAAAACCGTTTTGAAAACGGAGTATGGACTTATCATGAAGATGAAATCTGGAACGGCCTGCGCGCAGCGTATTCCGAGCTCAATGAAAACGTTAAGGCGGCAACGGGCGGTTATATAAAAAATCTTGCTTCAATCTGTTTTTCCGCAATGATGCACGGCTACCTTCCGTTTGATAAAAACGATAACCTTCTTGTTCCGTTCAGAACATGGAGAAATACAATTACCGCAGAGGCTGCAGCCGAGCTTACGGAGCTTTTCGGTTTTAATATTCCGCAGCGCTGGAGTATTGCCCATCTATACCAGGCAATCCTCAACGGTGAGGAGCATGTTAAAAACATTGCCCATTTCAATACCCTCGCAGGTTATGTACACTTTAAGCTCACGGGTGAAAAGGTGCTCGGTATCGGCGACGCTTCGGGTATGTTCCCGATTGACAGCAATGTTAATAACTATGATGCCGAAATGCTTGATAAGTTTTCATCACTTCCGAAGGTTAAGCAATACGCCTGGGATATAAGGAGTATTCTTCCCGAGGTGCTTTCCGCAGGCGCAAACGCAGGCTGCCTTACCGAAGAGGGCGCAGCTCTTCTTGATGAAACAAAAACTCTTTGCGCGGGCGTTCCTTTTGCTCCGCCCGAAGGCGATGCAGGAACGGGAATGGTTGCAACAAACAGCGTAACAGTAAGAACGGGCAACGTAAGCGCGGGCACCTCAATTTTTGCAATGGTTGTTCTTGAAAAGGCGCTTAAAAACGTATATGAGGAAATAGATATGGTAACAACGCCCGCAGGTAAGCCCGTTGCCATGGTTCACTGCAATAACTGCTGTACCGACCTTGATTACTGGGTGAACGTTCTCTTTGACTTTGCAAAGCGCTCGGGCAGTACTCTTACAAAACCGCAGGTGTACGATTTGCTATACAATTCTGCTCTTGAAGCCGATTCGGACTGCGGCGGACTTATCAACTTCAATTATTTTTCGGGCGAACCCGTTTCGCATACCGAGGACGGCAGACCGCTGTTTGTCCGTTCGCAGGGCGCCTCCTTTACTCTGCCTAACTTCTTCAGAGCGCAGTTGTATTCAACAATGGCAACGCTTAAGCTCGGTATGAAAATCCTTGAAAATGAAGGCGTAAAAATTGATAAGCTTTACGGCCACGGCGGTCTTTTCAAAACTCCCGTTGTGGGTCAAAGGCTTATGGCGGGCGCCGTAAACGCTCCCGTATCGGTTATGAAAACCGCAGGGGAGGGCGGCGCGTGGGGCGCAGCCGTGCTTGCAGCTTATGTAAACGAAAGCTCGCTCCCGCTTGAAAGCTATCTTGAAAACAAGGTTTTCAGCAGCTGTGAAAGTACAACGGAAAACCCCGTTCCGTCCGATGCTGAAGGCTTTGAAAAATATATGAAATCTTACGAAAAGGCGCTTGCAGTTCAAAAAGCCGCCTATGAGAATATTTAGGAGGATTATATGAGCATTAAGAATTATGAATTCTGGTTCGTTGTAGGAACGCAGTTTCTTTACGGTGAGGATATATTTGAAACTATTGACAGCCATTCCTCCGAAATGGCGGCAGCGTGGAGCAAAGCTCTGCCCTGTAAAGTGGTTGCAAAGCCCTGCGTCAGAACCGCAAAGGGTATTCTTGACGTTATGCAGGCTGCAAATAACGATGAAAGCTGCGCGGGCGTTATAACCTGGATGCATACCTTTTCACCGTCAAAAATGTGGATTGCAGGCTTCAATGCGCTTAATAAACCCCTTCTTCACGTTAATACTCAGTTTAACCGCGATATCCCGTGGCAGGATATTGATATGGACTTTATGAACCTTAATCAGTCAGCCCACGGCGACAGAGAGCACGGCTATATCACAGCGCGTATGCGTCTTAACCGTAAGGTCATTGCCGGCTACTGGCAGGACAGCGAATTTCAGCGCAAAATGGGCGTTTGGATGCGCGCGGCAGTCGGCGCAGTTGAAAGCCGTAAGCTCCGCGTTCTCCGTATATCCGATAATATGCGTAATGTTGCAGTTACCGACGGCGATAAAATAGAGGCGCAGATTAAGCTCGGCTGGCAGGTTGACCATTACGGAGTAGGAGATATTATCCGTATGGTTGAAGCCGTAACCGAGGATGAAATTGACGCCCAGATGAAAGAGTATGAAGAAAACTATGTTATGGATACCGATAACCTTGCCTCAGTTCGCTATCAGGCAAGGGAGGAGGTTGCACTTAAGAAGTTCCTCATTAAAGAGGGCTTCGGCGCCTTCCATACTAATTTTGAGGATTTACAGCAGCTCCGTCAGCTTCCCGGTCTTGCCGCTCAGGATTTAATGCGCCAGGGCTTTGGCTTCGGCGCGGAGGGCGACTGGAAGGTTGCCGCAATGACCCGCCTTATGAAGCTTATGAGCGAGGGTATGAACGGCGGTACGGCGTTTATGGAGGATTATACTTACCACTTTGAACCGGGTAATGAAATGCTCCTCGGCTCCCATATGCTTGAGGTTTGCCCGACTATTTCAGCCGAAAAGCCGAAAATTCAGGTTCACCCCCTCGGCATAGGCGACAGGGAGGACCCCGCCCGCCTTGTATTTAAGGCGCAGACGGGCAGCGCAATCGTTGTAACCCTTGTAGATATGGGCGACAGGCTGCGTATGATTGTTAACGACGTTGAATGTAAAGAACAGGTGAACGATATGCCAAAGCTTCCCGTCGCGGGCGTTTTGTGGAAACCGCTTCCCGATTTACAGACCTCCGCAGAAGCGTGGATTTATTCCGGCGGCGCTCACCACAGCGTGCTTTCCTATACTCTTACCGCAGAGCATATGCGTGATTTTGCGGAGATTATGGGAATTGAGTTTATCCATATCAATAAGGATACAAACATCAATGAATTAAGAAAAGAACTATTCTATAACGATGTTGCATATAAATTAGGGATGTAGTTATGTTAGAGGAATTAAAAGCAAAAGTTTTTGAGGCGAATTTACGCCTTGTTGAATACAATCTTGTTGTTCTTACCTGGGGCAACGTTTCCGCAATAGACCGTGAAAGCGGGCTTGTGGTAATAAAGCCCTCGGGCGTGCCTTACAGTACAATGAAGGCGGAGGATATGGTAGTAATGGATTTAGCGGGCAATAAGGTTGAGGGAAAGCTCAACCCCTCGTCCGATACGCCTACCCACCTTGAGCTTTACAGAAAGTTCGGGGAAATCGGCGGAATAGTACATACTCACTCTCCATGGGCGTGCGCCTGGGCACAGGCAGGGCGTGATATTCCCGCATACGGAACAACCCATGCGGATTTTGCCTTCGGTGATATTCCCTGCACAAGAGGGCTTACGGAAAACGAGGTCAACGGTGAATACGAGCTTAATACAGGCAAGGTTATCGTTGAGGAATTCAATAAAAGAAACCTTAACCCTGCGGAATGTCCCGCGGTGCTTATCCACCGCCACGGACCATTCACATGGGGCAAGGATGAAAATAAAGCTGTAGAAAATGCTCTGATTCTTGAAGAGGTTGCAAAAATGGCTTACCGTACGGAAAGCGTTGCCGCTTTGAGCGACGGTTCGGATATCGGTATTGAAAACTATCTTCTCAATAAGCATTATCAAAGGAAACACGGCAAAAATGCTTACTACGGACAGGGATAGGAGGACGTTATGAAAATAAAGGTTTTATCGCTTATTACGGCGCTTGTGTTAGTGCTCAACATCTGCTCGGGTATAACCGTATTTGCTGAAGAAAAAACGGATATTTCCGCAGCAGAGGTTTTAACAACGAACGCAGGCTATGCTTACCGCTTCAGGGAAATCAAGCCGCTTGTAAAGGTTTATATTGATAAAGAGGGCGTAAGAACTCAGCTCACTGCAGATACTGATTATACCTTTGAGTATTCGGATAATATTAATGTAGGTACCGCAACAATTACCGTTACGGGTATCGGTGATTATACCGGTACGGCAACGGGCACTTTTGAAATTACTCCGCTCAGCATTACTTCAAAGGGCTTTAAGTTTACAAATACCCAAAAGGCAGCGGTAGGCAAAGAGCCGCAGTATACCGTTAAGTATAAGGATACCGTTCTTTCGGAAGGTACGGATTATACCGTTGACGTTAGCGGAATTAACAAGGCGGGCTATCAGAAAGCAACCGTTACATTTACGGGTGCCGGCAACTTCAGCGGAGAAAAGAAGGTAAAGGCAACCGTTTATCCGTCAAAGGTAACGGGCTTAAAGGGTAAAAAGTCAGGATATACCTATAAGCTTACCTGGAACTCTCTTTCGTCAGAGAGCGTAAAGGGCTATAAGGTTTACGCCGTAGATAAAAAAGGCGCCGTTGTTGATACGTTAAAGGACGTTTCGGGTAACAGCACAAAAATTACTCTTGAAAAGGGCAAGGTTTACCGCTTTAAGGTTAAGGCTTACGCTAAAAACAGCGGCAAGGTTGTTTACGGCGATTTAAGCTCGGGTGTTTCAACCTATACAAAGCCCTCAAGGGTAAATCTGAATTACGCCTGCCGCAGCTCAAAGTATAAAATCAACTGCGGCTGGGAGGAGCTTAACTGTTCGGGTTATCAGATTATGTATTCGGGCAATAAAAAATTCAAAAAAGCCAAAACCGTTTTTGTAAGCAGAAAAAAGACAAGCAAAAAAATTAAGGTTAAAAAAGCAAATAAGCCTTATTATGTTAAGGTAAGAGCTTATACATCCTATAAGGGCAAAAAGAGGTTCGGCAAGTGGAGCTCAAAATCAAGCACCGAATTCGGTAAGCTTTATGAGTATTATTCAACATATTATGTAAATAATCCAAACAGAACAACTAACCTTAAGCTTGCCTGCAAGGCAATTGACGGAACAATCGTTTATCCCGGTCAGGTGTTCTCCTTTAATCAGACCGTTGGTATCAGAACCGAAGGCAAGGGCTATAAACCCGCCCCCATATTTACGGGTCCAACAGGCCATGAGGACGGTGTCGGCGGCGGCGTTTGCCAGGTTGCAAGTACAATGTTCAACGCAGCGCTTTACTGTAATTTTGCAATTGTTGAGCGCCATCAGCATTCGCAGCGCGTTGTTTACTGTCCGCTCGGACGTGACGCCGCAATCTTCTGGGGCAGCGAGGATTTCAAGTTCAGAAATACAAGTAAATTCAAGGTGAAAATCAATATGATTTGCGCTGACGGAAAGCTTACCTGCAAGATTTACACCAACGGTTATAAAAAGCCGCCTAAAGTAGAACTTAAGGTTTCGCAAAGCGGTAAAAACTTTACTCTTCGCCGCTACGTCCGCGGTAAGGTAAATTACACAACAAAATCATACTATTAAAAAAACTGAGGCAATGCCTCAGTTTTTTTAATCAAGCTTTACGCTGTTATTGTCAAGTATTTCGTCAATTAATTCCATAACCCTCTGCCTGTCGGAGTTTACCATTCTTCTCATTTTCATAATGGAGCGTTTCTCCTCGGCGGAAAGCTCGTTAAGGTATTTATCGCCGTAAAAGCTGTCGTTGCTGCCGGAGCTTAAAAGTAAGCCCTCTTTTCGTATGTTGTCCTCAACGTTGTTTACAAGGAAGTCAAGGCTTACGTTAAAGATTTTTGCAATCTCAACAAGCCCGTCAGCCTTCGGAACGGTTTCCTTGCTCCTGTCCTCCCAAACACGGTAGGTGTTTTCCTTAATGCCGAGAACTATTGCAAGGTCGCGCATTTTCAGTCCGTTAGCCTCTCTTAATCTTTTAAGGTTTTTCTTTATGTTAAGCCTGACGCCAAGCGCTTTTTCTGTCATTTTTCCGCCCCTTTCTCTCTTTACCGACAATTATATACTATTTTTTTACGCTGTTCAATATGAAAATAATTAATATTTATCTCAATTTGACAAAATTATTACAAAATGGTATCATAAATTGATAAGCTGAAGAAGGGGATAAAGCTATGAAAAAAGCGTTGTCGTTAGTTCTTTCTTTAATATTTGTTCTTTCGGTCCTTGCACCGTTTTCCGCTTATGCGTCAAGCTATGAGCAGAAGCTGCGCGATAAGGGCTTTACCGAAGGTTATATAGCACCGCTTGCCGCGCTTCATAAAAAATACCCTAACTGGGACTTTGAAGCGTTTAAAACAAACCTCAACTGGAAGAAAGCCGTTAACGGCGAACGCTCCGGTCATTCAAATCAGATTATTGAAAAATCCTCGGATTACGATGATTCCTATTATTGCAGCTGTGCAAGCTGTAAGCCAAACGGAAAGTACAGGTATGTTTACAGCGGATGCGTTTGCGCTTCAAGGGCGGCGGTTGAATATTTTATGGACCCTCGCAACTGGCTTGACGAAAAGCATATTTTCCAGTTCCAGTCCCACGCCTATAATTCCGAAGATTCAGTAAAAGGAGTTGAATCAATCCTTAAATATACCTGGATGAACGATTCATATATTACCTATAAGGATACAGAGGGCAATGACGTTACCTATTTAACCAAAAAAGGCAATAAGCTCAAGTATTCAAAGGGAATTATGCTTGCTGCCGAAAACAGCGGACTTTCCGCCTATTATATCGCTTCCCGTATTGTTAAGGAGGTAGGCTCTTCAAAGCCCACAGCAGCGGGCGTATGCGGAACGCGCCTACCTTTTAAAGGTATTTACAACTATTACAGTATCGGAGCCTCAGGCGGCGCCATGAGCGGCCTTGAATGGGCTTCGGGTTTCCTCAGAACAGAGGAAAAAACAACCCTTTATTCAGGTTATGATTCAACGAACAAAAAGGGAAAGGGAACAAAAACAACCCTTGCAAAGCATCAGTATATGTCCTATATAGGAACCTACGGCGATTATTATAAGGTTCGTCTTTATTCCCAGAGCAGCTTTGCGGAAGGTCTTGTAGGCTATGTTAAAACCTCCGCGTTAAGAACGGATTATTTCAACTATAACCGCCCGTGGACAAATCCGTATAAATCAATCCTCGGCGGCGCAAAGTATATTGCCGAAAAGTTTTTAACCTATCAGAATACTACTTATCTTGAAAAGTTCAATGTAAACAGCGCTTCCGGCTCGCTTTACTCCCATGAGTATATGCAGAACGTTGACGCCGTTTCAACCGAATCGGTAAGTACCTATAAGGCGTATAAGGACGCGGGCGTGCTTGACGAAAAGCATACGTTTTATATTCCCGTATTCAACAATATGCCGGGCGACACAGCCGAGCCCGGTTCAAACGACGAAGGGCAGGAGGCTGCTTCAACAAAAGTAACCGGCTTAAAGCTTACGCGCAGAACCTGTGATTCAATGTCAGTTAAGTGGCTTTCGGTCAGCGGCGCGTCAAAGTACCACGTTCTTATTCATAACCTAACCAAGGATACGAAATTCAGCAAAAACGTAAGCGGGGAAAAAGCAACAATTAACGGTCTTACTCCGGGTAATAAGTACCGAATACGCGTTAAGGCTTATGTTAACGGTAAGTACCGTGCGTATTCAAAAGCGCTTACCGCAAAGGCGGTTCCTATGCGCGGCGTTGTAAAATCGCTTACTTCGCCAAAAAAAGGTAAAATATATGCCTCGTGGAAAAAGAGGCCGAAAGCAAGCGGCTATCAGCTAAAATACGCAAGGGATAAAAAGTTTAAAAACACCGTTGCAACAAAAACTTTCAATTCTTCGAAGTTAAGCTATACGGGCAAAGGCTTTACAACCGGCGTTACTTACTACGTCAAAGTCCGTGCCTATACCGTAGTCAACGGCAAAAAGTATTACGGCAAATGGAGTAAAATTAAATCAGTTAAAAGCAAATAAAAAAGAAGGGCTTGCGCCCTTCTTTTTTTATCAGGTTTTAATCTTAATTGTTACCGTTTTGGTAACCTTTGCATATTTAGCGTTTCCTGCATCTGTAACCTTAATCTTAACCGAATAAGTCTTACCTGCCTTTAAGCCTTTCTTAACGGTAATATTACCGTTTTTAGCTACGCTGATGCCCTTAACCTTCTTTGAAATCTTGTAAGAAACTTTACCGTTCTTGTTCTTAACACTGTATAAGTTCTTGGCTTTAAAAGCCGTTGATTTAGCCGTTGTTTTAACTTTAAAAGACTTTTTCTTTGCGGTTACCTTAAAGGTGCTCATCTTAATTGATTCGGTCTTCTTTGAGCCGCATCTTGTGCAGGTGTATTCAAAAATGCCTGCCGCTTTTGCAGTAGCCTTTTTGGTTACCTTGCCGGCATCCCATTTGTGACCTAACGCCTTTGTAAAGTTACTCTTGAGTTCTTTGCCGCAGGCGGCGCATTTGTCAAGCGTGTAGCCCTGTGCAGTACAGGTGGGAGCAACAACGCTCTGTGTGAATACGTGGTTGATTGTAACCGGAATATTGCAGGTAACACCTTTATATCTCATATAAAGAGCGTTATCGGAATCGGGAGACCATCTGTTCTCGTCCTGAAAATCGTAAAGAAGAACGTCGTGCTGATACAGCCTGTCATTTTCGTCTTCAACATTTTCAAAGTATGCGCCTATTCCTCCGAAATCAAATTTAAGCGCATAAACCTTTTGCGTGTTGTCCTTGTAATTAACAGTCAGCGTAGACTCTGTAAAGTCCTTCTGTGACCAATCGTAGAAGCCTTCGGAATTTTCATCAAAAACAAGCTCGTTA
>JAFYGD010000183.1 GCA_017543415.1 Eubacterium sp.
GCCTGAAAAACGACAGTGATGCAAAGGGTTCAACCTTCTGGAGATTCCCTGCAAAGCAGTCAAAGGTTACAAAAAATTCAATAAAAATGAGCTGGAACAAGGTAAACGGAGCCGCTTACTACATTGTTTACGGCAACAAGTGCGGCAGTGCTAACCGTTATGTAAAAATTAAGAAGGTAACAGCGCTTAACTTTACCCAGTCGGGACTTAAAAAAGGCACCTACTACAAATACGTTGTTTCCGCCTTTGACAAAAACGGAAAGCACATTGCAACCTCACGTACAATGCATATTGCCACCAAGGGCGGCAAATACTGCAACTACAAGAGCGTTACAACCAAGGCTAAGAAGAATAAGGTAACCCTTAAAAGCAAGGGCAAAACCTTTAAGCTCGGCGCAAAGGCGGTTAAGGAAAGCTCAAAGCTCAAGGCTAACCAGCACAGGAAAATACGCTTTGAAAGCTCTGACAAAAAGATTGCAACCGTTGATTCAACGGGTAAGATTACCGCAAAGAAAAAGGGCGTCTGCTACGTATTCGCATATGCCCAGAACGGTGTATATAAAAAAATTAAGGTTACGGTAAAAAAATAAAAAGAAGGGCGCTGCCCTTCTTTTTTTATATGAATTCCTTAAAGAAATGTACGGGTAAATAAAGTGAAGCCTTTCTCTTTAATTCATAAGCTCCGCTTGAATGGAGTATCTCAGCAATAAACCTTGAACAAAAATACCTATTTTTAAAATAGCTCGGTATTCTGAAAAGACAAAGAATTGTTCCGAACGGAGAATAGGTAAGCTCGCTTTTTCTTTCATTAAACGCTTCAATGCTCTTTTTGAGTTTTTCATGCGCTTCCTCCGTAACGT
Organism: Eubacterium sp.; assembly: GCA_017543415.1. GTDB lineage: Bacteria > Bacillota > Clostridia > Oscillospirales > Acutalibacteraceae > Eubacterium_R. The sequence goes on from JAFYGD010000183.1 coordinate 861, forward strand.
AAAACCTTATGTACGCTCTTTCGGGCATAAGGTGCTTTGACTTTTTGTTCTTCCAATGCTCCTCAACAAAGCCCTTTAGGTTGAAGCTGTAAAAGGTTTCCTCATCCTCATCAACGCAAATAGAGGCGTGGGTAAAATCACACCTGCTCATCAACTTAATGAACTTGCTGAACGGGTCGCCGTATCGGGTAAGCAGAATTGTTACCTTATGTTTTTGCGACTCATCTTTTTTAGGAATCAACCTTTCAATAAGCATAAATTCATTCCTTTTCCAAAATTCCGTAAAATATTATATCACAATATATATAAATAATCAACACTGTTAAATTTAACCTTTTTTTTACTTGATATATTTAATTAATATGTTATAATAACATTGTTAAATTTTTAATTATTGAAAAGGAGATAAAAATTATGCCAAAAGTAGTATGTCCATGGAACTTAATCACTGATTTTGTAACAGACGCATTTGTTGGTTACGGTATTCCGCGCGATGAGGCTGAAATGTGTACAGACGTTCTTCTTGAAAGCGACAAAAGAGGAATTGAGAGCCACGGCTGCAACCGCTTTAAGCCCATCTACCTTGACAGAATCAAGGCAGGAATCCAGTCACCTACAACTAACTTTGAAATTCTTAAAGAAACTGAAACAACAGCTGTTGTTGACGGTCACAACGGTATGGGCCAGGTTATCGGCACAAAAGCTATGCAGATGGCTATTGACAAGGCTAAGAAATACGGTATGGGTATGGTTGTTGTACGCAACTCCTGCCACTACGGTATTGCAGGCTATTACACCTCAATGGCTACCGAGCAGGGCTGTATAGGCATGACTGGTACTAACGCACGCCCGTCAGTTGCACCTACCCTCGGCACTGAAGGTATGTTCGGTACAAACCCGTTCACTCTCGGCGTTCCGTCAGACGAAGCTTTCGACTTTAACTTTGACTGCGCTACCTCAATTACCCAGAACGGTAAAATTGAGTACTATGCAAGAATTAACGAGCCTGTTCATCCCGGTACCATCATTAACATTGACGGTACTCCCGTAGAAGGCGACGCAGGCGAAGCACTTAAAAAGATTCGCGGCGGCACAGCTGCTCTTACAACCCTTGGCGGTATCGGCGAGGCTCTCGGCGGATACAAGGGCTACGGCTTTGCAATGTTCGTTGAGTTCCTTTCCTCCGTTCTTCAGGACGGTGAATACGGCAAGGCACTTGACGGCAAGGACGAGGAAGGCAATATCAGACCTTACCACCTCGGCCACTTCTTCATCGCTATTGATACAAATCACTTCCTCGGCGAAGATATCTGCCGTAAAAAGACCGGCGATATTATCCGTAAAATCCGCGCTTCAAGAAAAGCTCCCGGTGAGGACAGAATTTACATCGCAGGCGAAAAGGAATACGAAATCTGGAAGGAAAGAGAGCCTCACGGCGTTCCGATTAATGAAAGCGTACAGGGCGAAATCAACGCTGTAAGAGACGAGCTTGGTTTAGACTATACCTTCCCGTGGGAAGAAAACTACAAGCCCTATCCCGAAACAAAGAAAATCAAGTCTCACATTGAGAGATAATTATTAATTCCCCCAAGATTGGAGAAAAAATATGGATTACAGAAAAGAAAGTTTAAGACTTCACGGTGAATGGAAGGGTAAGGTTGAGGTTGTTGCCCGCGCTAAGGTTGACAACAAGGACGCTCTTTCACTTGCATACACACCCGGCGTTGCAGAGCCCTGCCTTGCAATTCAGGAGGACTACACCAAGAGCTGGGAGCTCACAAGACGTTGGAACATGGTTCTTGTTATCACCGACGGTACTGCAGTACTCGGTCTTGGCGATATCGGCCCCGAAGCAGGTATGCCCGTTATGGAGGGCAAATGCGTACTTTTTAAGGAATTCGGCGGCGTTGACGCATTTCCTATGTGCGTAAGAACAAAGGACGTTGACGAAATCGTTGACATCATTTATAAAATCAGCGGCTCCTTCGGCGGCGTAAACCTTGAAGATATTGCTGCTCCACGCTGCTTTGAAATTGAAAAGAAGCTCAAGGAAATCTGTGACATTCCGATTTTCCACGACGACCAGCACGGTACTGCCGTTGTTGTTTCCGCAGCGCTTATCAACGCTATGAAGCTCACGGGCAGACAGCTCGGCGACTGCAAAGCTGTTATCAACGGCTCAGGCGCAGCAGGCGTTGCTATTGCAAAGCTTCTTATGTCGCTCGGTCTTAAGGATGTTATCCTTTGCGACAGAACGGGCGCTATCTACGAGGGCAGGGATAACCTTAACCCGTTTAAAGAGGAAATTGCAAAGGTTACAAACCGCGGTATGGTTAAGGGCGGACTTGCAGAGGCTATGAAGGGTACAGACATCTTCATCGGCGTTTCCGCTCCCGGTATTGTAAGCCAGGAAATGGTTAAATCCATGAACCCGAACCCGATTGTTCTTCCCATGGCTAACCCGACTCCCGAAATTATGCCAGACCTTGCCAAGGAAGCAGGCGCTGCTATCGTTGGTACAGGCCGTTCGGACTTCCCGAACCAGATTAACAACGTTCTTGCATTCCCCGGTATCTTCCGCGGAACGCTTGATGTTCGCGCAAGCGACATTAACGAGGATATGAAGATTGCGGCGGCTTACGCCATTGCTTCGCTTGTAAGCGAGGATGAGCTTAATCCGGATTACATTATCCCCCACGCTTTTGACCCGAGAATTAAGGACACCGTTGCAGCGGCAGTTGCCGAAGCAGCGCGCAAGAGCGGCGTAGCAAGAATATAACGTAACACTATAAAAGGGCTTGAATTGTTTAAGCCCTTTTATTACTTTTTTAAGTTATAAGGAAAAGCTATGAAATCAATAGTAAGTAAATTACACAGTCACTTTGACGGATTTAACGCAATTCTTTTTACTGCTTATTCCGTTGTTATACTTATTGCAAGCGTTTTGCTGATAGATTCAAGCATAGCCATTTTACGCAACACGCTTTATGTTTTACTCGGCTGTTTTTTGTTTTGCCCGTTAATTCTTAAAGCGGTAAAAAAAGATACGCGTATTTCAGAAGCGCTTAACAAATCGGAAAGAATTAAGCCGCTTGATATCTTTGCGGTTGCTTTTCCGTTTTTTATTCTTTTGTATCAATATATAATTTATTATCCGGGCGGCTTTTCCCATGATTCAATAAAACAGTATAATCAGGTTCTTACCGGCAATTATAACGACTGGCACCCGGTAATACAAACGCTTCTTGCGTTTAAAGTTCCGCTTATGCTTACAGGAGGCTGGATTGGCTCAATAGTTCTTTTTCAGCTGATTGCTTTTGCGTTCGTTCTTGCATATACCCACAGAGTTCTTGTAAAACACACGAATTCAAAAGTTGCCGCTGCCGTAATCTTTTATATTTCGCTTAACCCCACAATGCTGAATACGGTTATCCATCCGTGGAAAGACGTAAGCTTTGCAATGGGAGCTCTTTTGTTAATGGATTTTTCGCTGGAAATATATTTTTCTGACGGAAAATGGATTAAAAGCGCGCCTCACACAATCGTTTTTACCGTTGTATTTGTTTTAACCACTTTGTTCAGACACAACGCTTTAATGTTCACCATCCCGTTGCTTATTGCAATCGCATGCTGTATCTCTAAAAAGCGTACACTGGCTATTGCTGTTGCTTCACTTGTTCTGATTGCAGGAATAAGAGTTCCGTTTTACAATGCCATAGGTGTTGAACAACCCGACCAAAGGCAGGTGGAAACTTTAGGGCTTCCCCTTTCCGTAATCGGCGGAGTACATATGTACTGTCCCAACAGACTTAACAGCGAAACCAAGGAATTCCTTTATAAGCTTGCGCCGAAAGAGGAATGGGAAAAGCATTACGATAAGTGGGGATTTAACAGCATAAAGTTCAACGACAATACAAATCTTGACGTTATTGAAGAATACGGAACGCGCAGAATACTGAAAATGACAGCGGATTGTTTTGCGGTTGCTCCTATACCGGCGCTGCGTTCGGTTATTAACGTTACTAACTGCACCTACTCCGTAATGAATGATACAGTTAATTCCTTTACAAATCACATATGTTACATATGCACTTTGCTTGAAGGAAGTGAAGTCGGCATTGAATACAAAGGAATTCCGGCACTTCAGAATCTCAGCAACAACTATACTGTTTTATGTCTGCTGTTTCTACCGCATGTTTTTATAAGTATAGGAACTCTTCACCTGCTGTTGCTGCTTGTTTTACTTGCGCGGTGCAGCTTAAAAAAGCGTAAGGATTTAAAAAAGATGCTCTTTGCACTGCCGGTATTTATATATAACTTCAGCACAATGCTTCTTCTTTCATCTTCGATGGATACAATAAGGTTTTACTACTATACCTTCCTTACGGTACCGATAATAATGATATTGTTGTTTAAGAAAAAATAGAATATTATAATATATAATAAGAGCTATTCCTGGAATAGCTCTTTTATTTATAAACAAAAAATAAACTAATAGACTGATGTCTACTAAAAAGTCAACATTTTTGTTGAAACTTTGTGTAATCTGACCAATAGTTACAAAAGTGTTACAAAATCCTTGTGACTTTTTGATATAGATTACAGCATTTGCGTTTTGCTATAATGTCAACCGTTGTCGGCGATGAGCCAGCTGACAGAAACTGAATAATAAGCGAGTTCAATCGAAAACAGAACAGTAATTCGTAATTATCGAGAGTAAGAAAAAAGATTAAAATTGCTTCTCAAGAAAAAGGAAGGTACATTATGGCTAAGAAGAAAACCCTGCTTATCGTTCCGATTGTTATAATCATAACAATTCTTATATCGGCATTAACACCGCTCAGCGCATATGCTGAGGGCGAGAACTACGAGCCGAGGCTCACAGCTCCGAGTTCAAGTATTCCATACTATTCTTCGCAACTTAACAGATATTTCCAAACAGGAACGCCTATGCCGAATTGCGTTGCATACGCATACGGAAGAATATATGAAATGAACGGTGAAGCGCCTCTCATTAACCACGGCAGCGCCGGAGACTGGTACTTCATCAATAAATCAAACGGCTACTATGATTACGGCAGCGAGCCCAAGCTCGGCGCTATTGCCTGCTGGAGCGGCCACGTTGCAGTAGTAGAAAAA
>JAFYGD010000184.1 GCA_017543415.1 Eubacterium sp.
ATAGCCCTGTTCCGTACAAGCAGGAGCAATTACGGTTTCTTCGTATGTATGCTCTGTCATTGAACCTTCATCGGTTACCGTATCCTTTTCGCCGCAGCCGTTATCACACTGGGCGGTCTTTGTACCGTCCGCAGTGCAGGTTGCGTTACCGTCGCTTATATAATTTGTAAAGCTGTGTCCGAGCGCTGAATTCTCATCGCTTACCGTATCTTTTTCGCCGCAGCCGTTATCGCATTCGGCGGTTTTCGTGCCGTCAGCAGTACAGGTTGCGTTACCGTCGCTTACATAATTTGTATAGCTGTGGCCGAGCGCATCCTCGTCCTCCTCTTTTGTTGCGCCGCAGACAGAACAGGTCATAGTTGCTTTACCTGCCTCAGTACAGGTTGCAGTGGTTGAGGTTTTTTCGTATGTGTGATTTTCCGTCCCGTCAAGGCAGAGAATAACATAATTTGTATGCTCAACACGGTTTAGATATTCCTCCGTAGCCTCGCTGTAAACAAAATACACAGTCGGCTGTTTGAAGGAATTGTAAAAAATGTCGTTATAGCTTCCGCTTTCAGTCGGGAGAGCACAGTCGGTACTTAAAAGGTAAACGCTGTCAATCCTGCCCGTTGACGCAGAGCCCATTGCGACAAACGCATTAACGCCGATGGATTTAACGCTTTTCGGTATTGCGGACATAGAAGAAACCTTTGAAGCGTAAAATGCCGCTGCTCCTATGCTTTCAAGTCCTTCGTTAAAGGTTACTGACTGAAGCTCGCTGTCTCTGAATGCGCCGTATTCCAGGGTTTTTACGGACGAAGGAATATCAATACTCTGCAGTGAAGAATCGAAAAAGGCGTCCTGTCCTATTGATGTAACCGTATCGGGAACAGAAACCGATGTAAGCGCACAGTTATAAAAGGCGTTATTTCCGATTCGTGTAACACCGCTGTTAATAACAACTGTTTTAATATTCGATTTCAGGGAATACCACGGTTCGCTGTCTCTTGTGTAATCATCAATAGCTCCACTGCCTTCAATCGTGAGGGTTGAAGTATCCGCGTCAAAACTCCACGTAACCCCGTCGCCGCAGTCGCCCGAGGTTTCGCCCTCGGCGGATACAACCGCAGCGGAGTTCACACAAAAAACTATTGCGACGATAAAAACCGTAAGCGTTTTAAAAATCCTCTTCATCAACAAGTTCCTTTATAATTCTTTAATAAAACTATCTCCGTTTAGTTTGTAAAAAACAACGCCTGAATCGTATTCAAATTCCCTGACATAACCGCTTGAAAGCGTCGTTAATTCACCGTTTTCAACATTTATTAATACGCTTGTATTGTTCTTTGAGTTATAGCAAAGCGCAAACGGATTTGAACAGGAGGTAACGGAATACTCGCCGTCCGAAATAAAAGTATCGTTTTCGCCGTTTAAATCCGCTGTGTAAAGTTTACCGTCGGTCGCGCAGTACAGAACCTTATCCTTGCAGATACCGAAATCAACAAAGCCGCGCTTTAATTTTATACTGTAAAACAATGCTCCGCCTGTTGATTTTACATTAATTACACCCTTTTCGTCGCTGTCAAAATCAGGGTAATACACCTTGCCGTCAGTAATTTGCGAATTCAGCTTCATACCCTGAAGCGTGCTTCCGTCAATTACCCTTTTTTCGTTTAATGCTCCGTTTGAGAAGCTCATATAATACATATCGCTTTGTCTGTAATATGAAAGCGAATTGTTGAAAAAGCTTATATGCTTTCCGTCTATCGGCTTAACGGCGGCTTCACCGAGAGATGCGTTTATTTTGTTTACTGTTTTATCATTAACGTTTATCGAATACAAATACTCGCCGCTGTATGCGATATAATCGCTTTTGCTGTTTTTGCTCTGTATAATCGCATTATCTTCAGCGTTATACTGATAAATTAAACCGTCGGAAATGAAGTAAACATTCTTTCCGTCCGTAACAAAATTATTTGCGCTTCCGTCGGCTATTTTTTCTCTTTTTGCTATACTTCCGTTTGTTCTGTAAATTCCACCGTTATCAGAAAAATACATATAGCCGTTTAAGTGAAGCAAAAGATTTCCGCCTGAATAAGTTACGGTTTCCTTTTCATTAACGGTTATATCAACAGAAGCCTGTGTGATAGGCTCCGTCTGCGCCGTATTTATAACTGAGGCTTCACCGTTTATCTGATTGCTGATAATAAACGCGGCTGCTCCGCCGACAACGGCAACGGCTGAAATAATCAGCATTATTTTTTGCAAAAGTGCAAGCTCCGCTATTTTAGCAAGAAATCCCGCTTGCGAAACAGCAAACAGAGTCTCTGCCTCGGCGCTTGCCATAAGCTGAGTCAGCAATTCTCCGCTCACTTCAACAGCCGTTACTTCGGGAGCAATTTCAATGCTCTGAACAAACGGAAACAGAGCAATTCCGAATAATTCGTTGTCTCTGTCGTCCTTCAGCTCCTTTTTCAGCTTTTTTCTCGCATAGCTTAATCTGCTTAAAACCGTATTTCTCGAAATTCCGAGCTCTTCAGCTATTTCATCAACCGTCATTTCGGAATAGTAGTGCATCATTACGCAGATTTGCTGCTCTTTCGGAAGCTTTGAAATCGCCTGAAGAATCCTTTTTGACATTTCCTCAATCTCGGGCTTGCTTGTAATAGGCTCGCTGAGACTCTGTTCGTCAACTAAACGTTGGTCAAAATCCTCTTCAAATCCGTCGTTTGAATCGTATGAGGAAAAAAGCGCAGGCTTCTTTTTGAGTAAAAAATCCTTGCTTGTATTTACAACGATACGTTTAAACCACGATTTAAAGCTTTTTTCATTATTAAGCTTAGGAATGCTGACAATTACCTTGATGTAAATATCGTGAACTACATCCTCAACGCTGTCTTTATCGTCAATTATAGAGTAAACAATACTGTACGCTTCTTTATAGGTGGACACGTAGATTTTTTCAAACGCCGACCTGTCTCCCGCTTTTGCCTGCTTAACATATTCCAATAATTCTTCAATACTCATAGCGGCTTCCTTAAAATACTATATTTATATATAAGACGGATAAGCTGTTGTTTTGATTTTAATTTTTTTAAAAAAATACTATTCTCTTTCGTCGTGTCTTTTATTTATGAAATAAACAACTAAATTTGCACCGACTACGGCTATATTCAGAAAATAAACTATCAGAACATAGTTAAG
>JAFYGD010000185.1 GCA_017543415.1 Eubacterium sp.
GCCCGTTACTGCATAAATCTTACACGGACAGTACTTAAAAAACACTTCCATTTCAGTTGTAACAGTCTGTCCGCGCTTAATACATTCAGCGTACCACGGATACTGGAACGGAATAATCACGTGGGAACGGAAAACAACGTCCATCTGCGGAAGAATATCAAGATAGTTTTCGCCTAAATTAAACTTTACGCCGAGCTTTTCAAGCCTGGCGCAGTCTTCGGCGCCTATATATTCCCTGTCCCTTTTGTCAAGCGCGTAAACTTCAACGCCGTGCTTTGCAAGGAATTCGGCGCAGGGCTTGTTTGCAACGCCCATGCCGACAAAAGCGACCTTCTTGTCTTTAATTGTTTCAATATACTTTTCAGCAGGTGTCATATTATTGTTACCTTTCATCGTATTTTCCGTTTTTGAATTCATTAATATCAAAGCTTTTTAGCTTATTTTTAAGTTCGGACTGATACGGCAGCTTATCTCCCGAAGCAAGGCGGGATTCTATTGGCAAGTCGCATTTCAAAACATAACGTGCAACAAGCTTCTGAATAACAGATGGCTCATTTCCGCGGAAATAAATCTTTCCGGTTGGGAGTTCTGCAACTGCGTATCCGACTTTAAGAACCTTTTTGCCGCTGAAGGTTCTGCTTACGCTTTTTGAAAGCCTAACTGCAGAATCATCAGCATTGCTGCACAGAAATACAACAGCGCAGTTACCCTTTGATTTCAGCTTGTTCTGCATTAAATCGTACAAAGCGGAATCAGTATAAGCGATTATATCGTTTTTATCTGCTGTATCAACACTTACGAAATAGATAAACTCATTTCCCTTAACTGCAACAGCGGCAAATTCAAGTCCGTTTACCGATATTGCGCTTTCGCATCTGTAACCGTCGGCTTTTAAATCATTAACGGCGGCTTTTGTAAATTCCGCAGCGTCCTTTTCTTCACGGGTTGTAAGGTAATAACCCGAATCGCTTATTTCATAACCGATGTCCTGAATGAATTCAGCGGCTTTTGCGAACCTTGATTCATATATAAACAGCAGCGCCATTGAAATGATTACAAGAACAAACAGCGCAAGCTGAAAAGGCGCTGTATTACCAAACCCTTTTTCGATATACGGCTCCGCGCCGATATACATGAAAATCATTACCGCGGAAACGATTATTGATATATTTCGCAAACGCCTGAACGCGCGCTGCTTTTTAAGAAAATCAGTCATCTTTAATCATTTCCTCAAATTCCGCTTCGTTAATTACGGGAACTCCGAGTGCGTTTGCCTTGTCAAGCTTTGAGCCCGAGGCCTCGCCCGAAAGAACGTAAGAGGTTTTCTTTGATACACTTGACGAGGTTTTGCCGCCGAAGCTTTCAATTATCTTTGACGCTTCGCTTCGTTTATAATGTTCAAGCGTGCCTGTCAGAACAAAAGTCATGCCTTCAAAGCGGTTATCCTTGATAACGCTTTTTGAATTCATATTAACGCCCGCAGCCTTAAGCTCGTCAATAAGCTGCCTTGCGCTTTCGTTTGAAAAGAAATCAACTACGGACTCCGCCATAATGAGGCCGAAGCCTTCAATATTAAGAATATCCTCAACTGAAGCGTTGATAATGCTGTCAATATCCCTGAACTCGTCGGCAAGAAGCTTTGCCGCTTTTGCGCCTATGTGACGGATACCAAGAGCGAATATAAGCTTTCCGAGGTCCTGTTCCTTTGATTTTTCAACGCTTGTAATAATATTGTTTGCGCTCGTTTCCTTAAAGCCTTCAAGCTTTGCAATTTCAGTTTCGTTGAGATGATAAATATCAGAAGTCTTTTCAATAAAGCCGTTGTCAACGAAGGTTTCAATTATTGAAGGACCGAGCCCCTCAATATCCATAGCGTCGCGCGAACAGAAATGAATAAGGTTTCTTAAAAGCTGTGCCGGACATTCGGGATTGATGCAGCGTATTGCAGCTTCCCCTTCTTCACGGACAACCTTTTCGCCGCAGGAAGGACATACCTCGGGAAATACGAAATTACCCTCGCTGCGTTTTTCGTTTACACATAGCACCTCGGGAATAATATCCCCGGCTTTTCTGACAGTAACAATATCCCCTATATTAACGCCCTTTTCATTAATGAAATCCTGGTTGTGAAGCGTTGCACGGGAAACAGTAGTGCCGGCAAGATGAACCGGATTCAGTACTGCCGTCGGCGTAAGAACACCCGTTCTTCCGACAGCCATTTCAATGTCAATAAGCTCGGTCTGCTTTTCCTCGGGAGGATATTTAAACGCAACTGCCCATTTCGGAAACTTTGAGGTTGAGCCGAGCAGTTCTCTTTCGGAAAAATCGTCAACCTTGATAACAGCTCCGTCAATATCAAATTCAAGCTCGCCGCGCTGTTCTCCTATCTGCTCAACGCACTCAAAGGCTTTTTCAATACTGTCAACTCGTTTATAAAACGGAATTGTATTAAAGCCGAGCTCTTTAAGAAAGTCAAGGCTCTCCTTATGAGAGTTAAGAGTTACGCCTTCAACCTGCTGAACGTTGAAAACAAAAATGTCAAGACCTCTTGAAGCGGTAACAACGCTGTCCTTCTGCCTTAAGGAGCCTGCAGCGGCGTTACGGGGGTTTTTAAAAGGCTTTTCACCGTTAATGAGCTGACGGTCAACAACGCGGTTAAAGCTCTTTTTGGGCATATATACCTCGCCCCTGACTTCAATATATGGAATAGCCTTATTAAGTTTAAGCGGAACGTTCCTGATAACACGGATGTTGCCGCTTACATCCTCGCCGACGTCACCGTCTCCGCGGGTAGAGCCGCGTGAAAATACGCCGTTTATATATTCAAGCGAAACAGAAAGGCCGTCTATTTTCGGTTCGACAACATAATGAACGTTATCAACGGTATCTTTAACGCGCTTGTCAAAATCAAAAATCTCATCTTTTGAAAACGCGTCCTGAAGACTTTCCATCCTTACGGTATGCGTAATGCTGTTAAAGGAATTATCCGCTTTTCCGCCGACTCTTTTGGTGGGAGAATCAGGGTCGTCGAATTCGGGATGAGCTTCCTCAAGAGCTTTAAGCTCGCGCATCATCATATCGTATTCGTAGTCCTCAATTTCAGGAGCGTCGTCGTTATAATATCTGTCGGAATGATAACGCAGAGTCTTTCTTAATTCTTCAATTTTTTCTTTAATATTTTCCATAAAATCACACCTGCATATAGTTATGATTATTATATCACTATAAGTATTATTATTCAATATATAATTTATAAATAAAGAAGGCGTAAGCCCTCTTGAAATCAGTATTTGATTTTTATATATTCAGACCTTTTACCGTAAACGGTGCTGTTTTTATACTCCCTGTAAGCGGCAATGCGGTAATAATACCTTTTGCCCTTTTTAGCGGCTTTATCGGTAAACGAGCTGCTCTTTCTTCCCTTTACGGAAGCTATTTCAGTATAGCCCGAATTTTTCCTGCTGCTTCGAAGGATTTTATAACCGCTGCATTTCTTAACAGGAGTCCAGGATATCACCCGGTTTTCCTTACTAAGGTTCTGTACCGTGTTCGGGTTAGGCTTATATGTCTTTTTCCTTATATGAACCCTTCCGAGCTTATTGCCTTCAAAAATATTATTGTACGTTACGGTAACGCTTGAATTTTTATTAACCGTTATGCCGTATCTAAGGCTGTTTTTAAGTTCGTTTGATTTCAGTATGTTTCTCTTAGACTTTGTTAAGAGCGTTACGGAATTAGAAAAGCCGCTGACTTTATTGGACTTGATTACATTGTCAGCTGAATGAATTAGGGTTATACCGTTATAACCGTCTTCTGCGCTTACAAATGAATTAACCGAATTTGCGCTTACTCTGCATGTATATAAATGATTTAAAATCATTCCCTGCGCCTTTGAGCTGTTGACATTGACGGTATTCTTTGAAACAAGCAGGTTTCTTACAAGGTAACTGCCCTTTTTAACTCCGTAGCTTTTTGCGTCGCTGTCGCTGACGGTACCGCCGAAAACAGCAATTCCCGCACAGGTGTTTCTGCTTATATTTCGGCTTACATTGACAGTGTTGTTTTTAATCTTTGAATTGCAATCCTGAATTATATCAGTTGACCTTTTGCTGCTGTTTGGCATTTTAAGCCTGCTGGAAAGCTTTTCAAACGGAAACAGCTCAAAGATGATTCCGATAGTGGCGCCGTTTATAATATTATTGCTGATATTCGAATTAATATAGTTATATGCGCTTATAGCTTTGTCTTTGATATTGTTAAAGGTATTTCCCGTAATATTTATGTTACTGAAATAACAGCCTACAACGCCAGAAAAGCTGCCGACGCCCGAATAAACGCTGTCAAAGGTACAGCCCTTAACGGTAACGTTTACGCAGGGCGTGTCGTCATAGTAATAATATGAAGGAAAATGCGATGTGTCGTGGATAGGGTCAATCTGAAGAGCTGTGCCGTCTCCGCCGTTTGTTCTTTTATACCCAGAAAAGGTGCAGTTAATTACGCTGAAATCCTTTGCGGCGGCAATTTCCATATGGTGCGAGTTTTTATTCTTCTTGATTGTTACGTTTTCAATTCTCACGTTTTCGCAGTGAGCAAAACGCATTGCGCAAGAATCGCCGCAGTAATCCTCGTTCCACACGCCTCCGCTTACCGTAATGTTCTTATAGCCGTCATAGCCGTAGTTATATTCCTCCTGCTTTCCGCATTTGAGCATGTTACCGTCTTCAAAAACCTTTGTAAGAGTAGTATCCTCCTGCAGAATAAGTTTGGTATTCGAATAAATATGCAGGCATTTTTTAAGTTCAAACTTGCCGGAAGGAAGAATAACGGAAACGGGATGTCCGTCGTAGGCAGTATCCTTAGCCTGCTTCAACGCAGCTTCGATACAGGAATACGCGTTTTCCTGCATCTGCTTTTTTGTAATAACAATTTCAGGAGAGTGCAAATCGGTTGCATAGGCGACAGAACCCGTTGCCGACAGCAGTACAATCAGCGAAAGGAACAGACTTAAAAGCTTCTTCATATTTACACCTCCGAAAATTTGTTAATTTATTATATTATAATTTAGCAAAAAAGTAAAGTTACAAA
>JAFYGD010000186.1 GCA_017543415.1 Eubacterium sp.
AACAAACCAATACAAATTCAAAATTGCCGCTTGAAAGAATAACGGTAGGATAGGAGATAATATGAAATCTATACTTTTAATAGGGCTCGGACGTTTCGGAACGCATCTTGCTGCGCAGCTAAACCGTCGCGGACACCAGGTTATGGGAATAGATAAAAATGAGGAAAGAGTTAACGAAACCATGCGTTATCTTACCGACGCGCAGATAGGCGACAGCACTAACGAAGATTTGCTTTCTGCGCTTGAAGTAAGCAGTTTTGACGTGTGTTTTGTTACAATAGGTAAAAATTTCCAAAGTTCGCTTGAAACCACCTATATGCTTAAGGAACTCGGCGCTCCGTTTGTTGTTGCAAGAGCTTCGTGCGACGCACAGGAAAAGTTTCTGTTAAGAAACGGTGCTGACGAGGTGCTCTATCCCGAAAAACAGCTCGCGGGCTGGGCGGCTATTAAATACGGCAGCAAAAATCTTCTTGATTATATAGAGATTGATGAAGATACCGCTATTTTTGAGGTTCCCGTTCCCATGTTATGGGTAGGTCACAGTATAGGCAAAATTGACGTAAGAAAAAAGCACAGTATAAACATTATTGCCATAAAACAAAACGGTAAACTCAGCGGTCCCGTACTGCCGGATACCGTGCTTACAAAGGATATGGCACTTCTGGTTATGGGCGATTATAAAACCGTTCAAAAATGCTTCCATCTTTAGTATAAAAAAGCGCTCTGCAGAGCGCTTTTATTTTGTTACAAAGAAGCCAGATATAGGAACTATTGCACCCGAAGCGCGCCCCATAACCGGGTATGTACTTTTTCTTTTCTGTATGCTATAATTAATCTAATAAATCGGGAATTGTTCAGGAGGTATAAAAATGTCAAAAGAAGAAAATCGATTCGAAGTTGTATTTAAGGAAGGTTCACAGATAAAAGACGACGGAATGCGTCAAATTATTGTAGATAAAGAAACCGGAGTAAACTACTTTGTATGGAAATCCGGCTATGCAGGAGGTATTACTCCGCTGCTTGATTCTGAAGGAAAAGTAATTATTACAGAGCGATAAATTCTGATTTGCAGAGTTAAATTATATAACAAAAGCAGGGATAACCCTGCTTTTATTTTGTCACAAGATAATAAATAAACCCATAAACAACGCTTGTTGCGGTGCCGTAGACTATTACGGGTCCTGCAATACTAAACATCTGCGCGGCGGTTCCTAAAACATACCCCTCGTGCTGAAACTCCAGCGCTGGCGCGACAACGCTGTTCGCAAAACCGCTGATGGGTACAATTGTTCCCGCACCCGCGTGGCGTGCTATTTTATCGTAAACGCCGAGTCCGGTTAAAACGGCTGTTATAACAATTACAGCCGACGGCGTTGCAAGCCTTACCTCGTTTTCGTTAAGTCCTGCCCTTTCAAAAAGATAGTTCAGTACCTGTGCAAAGGTGCAAAGCCCTCCACCGAAAATAAACGCCTTAATGCAGTTCATAATAACGGGGGAGTTCGGGCTCGCCTTGTCCGTCATTTTCGAATAGTCTGATTTTGAAATACTCATTTTATCACTTATCCTTCGGTTTTGTAACTAATGCGGTTATAAGCCCTGACAGTACCGCAACGGTAACTCCGCCCGCCATAGCTGTAAAAGGTCCGGTAAAAATTCCCATAAAGCCGTCCTTTTCAACTGCTTCGCGTACGCCCCTTGCAAGCGCGCTGCCAAAGCCCGTCAGCGGAAGCGTTGCCCCTGCGCCCGCAAAATCAACCAGCTTATCGTAAAAGCCCGTAGCTCCGAGCAAAACTCCGATGCAAACAAAACTTACAAGAATTCTTGCAGGCGTGAGCTTAGTTAAATCAATTAAAAGCTGACCTATAACGCAGATAATTCCGCCGATTAAAAATGCCTTAAGGCACATTAGAAGCATAAATACCACCCGAATTATTTTTTGCCTGCGGTATGTATTTATTCATTGTATGTAAAATAATTATAAATTTTGTGCGTTTTAAACTAAAATTTGACAAAATATGCTTGATATTCAAATTGACTTATGTTAAAATAACTAAAATTTATTAAGGAGGTAGAAAACAATGGCAGCAATGACCTATGAAGCAATTGTTGAAGCTGCAAGAGATAAGTTTTGCGATATTGATGTTTCTGATGTTCAGGGTGTTAGAGCTTTTCAGATTAATATCGAAGGCAAATCCGTTAACGGCATCTTTTATATAGAGATTAAAGATGGCAAGGTAAACGTTGAGCCTTATGAGTATTATGACAGAAACGCTATCATCACTGTTAACCCCACAAACTTCATTAAGCTTATCAACGGCAAGCTTGACCCTGTTGCAGCATTTACTTCAGGTAAGCTTTCAGTTGACGGCGACGTTAACGCAGCCCTTGAAATGATTAAGTACATCAAGGCGTAACAAAAATAAAAAGAGCTCACGGCTGTGAGCTCTTTTTTATTTTCCGTTTATAAGGGCGTAAACCCTGTTTAAATCCTGTTGAAAGCGCCGCTGTGAAATTGTCATAACTATTGTGTCGCCCTCTTTTAAAACCGTGTCGCCCTTGGGCGTTATCGGCTTTTCATTGCGGTCAATAGAAACAATCAAGCAGTGCTTGCCCCATTCAACCTCGCTGATTTTCTTTCCGTTAAGCGGTGAGCCGAGCGGAATAACGAAGGTCTGAAGCACCTTTTCCGCGTCCTTTGCGTTGACAACGGGTGTGTCCGTTCTTTCAACCGCCTTTTCAAAAAGGATTGAATAAAACGGCGCGGTGCCTATTACGTTTGCGGTTGCGTATGAAATAAGGCTTACCGTTGCAAGCGGAAGAAGCGAATTCATATCTCCCGTAAGCTCAAAAACAAGAATTATTCCCGTAAGCGGAGCGCGAACTATTGAAGCAAAAAGCCCCGCCATACCTGCAATAACAAAATCCTGTCTTAACTCGGGGGCTAAACCGAGCGCGTCAATTGAAACGTCGCCGCAGATTGCACCGAGGTAAGCTCCGAGTATGCAAAGGGGATACAGCGTTCCTCCGGGAGCGCCGCTTGCAAAGCTGAAAACTCCGAAAAGGAATTTTGCAATGAAAAGTATAATCAGCGTTTTAAGCTCGGGATTTTCCTGCATTAAAAGCGCTGTCATTCTGTGACCGCCGCAAAGCACCTGCGGCAAAAACAGACCTACTATTCCGCTTACAAGAAAGGCAAAGCCCATTTTAACGCTCTGCGGAATTTTATCAAGCTTTTTAAAAAGCCTTTGCGCGTCAACCATAATTCGGTTGTAGCAGCTTCCCGCAATGCCGAAAACAATTCCCATTAAAATCAGAATCCAGTAGTATTTAAGCGGCAGCCTCTGTGCGTCGTAGTGGAAAATCGTGTCCTGGCCGAAAATAATTTTTGAAATAAAATCGGCAACAACCGCGGCAACTATGCCCATGCACATCAGCGCTCTGTCAAAGCCGTGGTGCAGCTCCTCAAAAACGAACATCGTGCCTGCAATAGGAGCGTTGAAGGCCGCGGACATACCTGCGCCTGTTCCGCAGGAAATCATACGTATTTGCGTGGTTTTATCCGCCTTTGTAAGCACCGCCGCGCCTTTGCCGGCCATACCGCCGAGCTGAACGGAAGGGCCCTCTCTGCCAAGTGAAAGCCCGCTGAAAACGGTAAGTGTTCCGCCTATGAGCTTTACAAGCGTAACCCTCCACCAGTTCAGCGAAAAGTAGCCGCGTATTTCACCCGCGGTCTGCGGAATTCCGGAGCCTCCTGCGTCGGGTTCCCATTTAACAAGGAAGGAAACTATAACGCCTATTGCCGTAACTCCCGCTAACCAAAACGCGGTTTTAAGCGGGTTGCCCTTAATGTAATCAAGGATTTTAATAAGATTATCCTCTGCAAACTGAAGCAAAAAGCGGTAAAGCGAGCAAATGAGTCCCGCAACAACGCCTACCTCAACACCGCGAATAATAAGGTAAATACTTTCCGTTCTTTTAAATTCAATTTTACGGATTGTGGTTTTCTCTTTGTTTTTCATAATACAAAATGTAGGGGCGGAATAAATCCGCCCGCTTGTTTATTTAATAATTGATTCGCCTGTCATTTCTTCGGGCTGGGGAAGGTTCATAACCTTAAGCATTGTCGGAACAATGTCCGAAAGCCTTCCGCCTTCGCGCAGCTCAACGTCGCCGCAGTTAACGCAGATAAACGGAACAAGGTTCGTTGTGTGCGCGGTGAACGGGGAACCGTCCGCCTCCATCATAACGTCCGCGTTGCCGTGGTCAGCCGTAACGAAGAGCGTTCCGCCGTTTTCGCAAACAGCCTCGTAAAGGGTTCCAACGCAGGTGTCAACAGCTTCAACAGCTTTAACCGCCGCGTCAAAAACGCCCGTGTGGCCTACCATATCGCAGTTAGCAAAGTTAATGATTACAACGTCGTATTTGCCGCTGCGTACAGCCTCGTTAAGCTTTTCACTTACCTCAAAAGCGCTCATTTCGGGCTTGAGGTCGTAGGTTGCAACCTTGGGTGAGGGGATAAGAATTCTGTCCTCGCCCTCGTTTACCGCTTCAACGCCGCCGTTGAAGAAAAACGTAACGTGAGCGTATTTTTCGGTTTCGGCAATTCTGAGCTGAGTCATGCCGAGCTTTGAAAGGTATTCGCCGAAGGTGTTTGTTAAAACCTGCGGCTTAAACGCAATGTCAACGTTGGGCATTGTTGCGTCGTACTGAGTCATGCAAACATAGTTTACGGGGAAACGCTTGCGCTCAAAGCCCTTGAAATCATCGTCAACAAAGGTTCTTGTAATTTCCCTTGCTCTGTCGGGGCGGAAATTAAAGAAAACAATACTGTCGCCCGCGCCTATTCTTCCCTCGTTTTCAAGCGTTACGGTGGGAAGGATGAATTCATCGGTAAGGTTTTTGCCGTCGCCGTCAATAGTTTCGTATGAAGCCTCAATAGCGGCAACAGGGTCCGTATTAAAGTTTCCTTTGCCGAAAACGAATGCGTCATAGGCCTTTTTAACTCTGTCCCAGTTATTGTCACGGTCCATTGCATAGTATCTGCCCGTTACGGTAGCTACCTTGCCAACGCCGATTTCGTTCATTTTTTTAATAGCTTCCGCAACGTAATCCTTGCCGCTTGTGGGCGGAACGTCACGTCCGTCCATAATACAGTGAAGGTAAACCTTATCCTGTCCGAGCCTTTTTGCAAGCTCAACAATCGCCCAGATGTGAGTATTGTGCGAATGTACGCCGCCGTCGCTCATAAGTCCCATAAGGTGAAGCGAGGTACCGTCCTTTACGGATTTGTTTATAGCGTTGCAAAGCGCTTCATTTTCAAAAAAGTCGCCGTCCTGAATAGACTTGGTTATACGGGTAAGCTCCTGATAAACAACGCGTCCTGCGCCCATATTTGTGTGTCCTACCTCTGAATTACCCATCTGTCCGTCGGGAAGACCTACGTCAAGTCCCGAAGCGCCTATGT
>JAFYGD010000187.1 GCA_017543415.1 Eubacterium sp.
CAAAGAAGAAGCCCGCCAGAAGGGAATTGAACTACTTCAGAGAGTTGGACTTGGCGACAAACTGGACGCCTACCCTAATAATCTTTCTGGAGGTCAGCAGCAGCGTGTTGCAATTGCTCGTGCGCTTGCAATGGAACCAAAAACAATTCTTTTTGATGAACCAACTTCGGCACTTGACCCGGAATTAGTCGGTGAAGTTCTTTCTGTTATGAAGCAGCTTGCTAACGATGGTATGACAATGGTTGTTGTTACCCACGAAATGGGCTTTACAAAGGAAGTAGGCACAAGGGTTATCTTTATGGCGGACGGAACAATTCATGAGGAGAACACTCCCGACGAGTTCTTCGGCAATCCGAAAAACCCGAGGCTTGTTGATTTTCTTTCAAAAGTATTATAAAAAATAAAGGCTGTCGCTGACAGCCTTTATTTTTTTAATCTTCTGTTGTTTCTGCTTTTTCGGCATTGTGCTTTTCAATAAGGCTTGCAAGGATTTTTTCATGCTCGCCCTTGGTGATTTCGTACTTGATAGTAGGAATAATTGCGATAATCATACCTACTGCAGCCGGAACTGTAAGCAGGAACCACATAGCAGAGGAATAGTTCTGATAATCGGTTGCAAAGTGCTTTACGCCGGAAGCAAGCGCCTGGTTCATATCGTCAATGTTCTTGCCCGTGTAGCCAACTGCGTTATAAACATAAGCGGAAATGATTGACGAAATACCTGCGGAAAGCTTTGTAATAAAGCTCTGACCCGAGAAGAAAATACCGTCCGGACGGAAGCCGTTATGGAATTCCTCATAGTCAATACAGTCTGAAATCATCATTGACTGGCAAACCATTACAAGACCGAAGCCAACGCCGCCTATTAAGATAAGAACGCCGAGAATTGCAACATATTTAACCTCGTCAAGCTCAGTCGGGTGGAGCTTGTAAAGCAGGAAAATGAGCCCCGTAGGGATACCTGCCAAAGCAGAAAGGTTATAAAGCGTTTTAACGTCAATTTTTTTAATAAGATACGGGAATATGCCCATAATACCGAACTGACCGATGAAGAATCCGCCGCCGATAATTAAAAGGATAACAACCATTTTAGGATTGCTGAAATCAAAGGCTTTGTTCATATCGCCGTCACAGTAATAGTATGTGAAAAGAGTCATTACAACGATAGTCATAAGCTGAATGGGAGCACGCAGAACGCCCGAGATAAGGAGCCTTCTGAACGGCTTACAGGACCACATAAGCTTAAAGCTTTCCTTCATTGTTTTGGTTTCTTCACTTACGGGTACTCTTTCCTTTGTACCGATACCTGCAAGTTCAAACAGAATTGAAGCTACAACGGTTGTTACAACAGCGCCGATAATAAAGCCCTTTTGCGCATTGGGAGATTCGGGACCGTTAATCGCCTGTGAAATCGGGATAATACCGATAACCATTGTTGCGCCGAAAATCGAAGCAAAAATTCTTGCAAGCGAGATAAGCTTTGCACGGTCGCCTTCGTCCTCTGTCATACGCGGAATAATTCCCCAGAGCGGAATATCGCCGATGGTATAGCTCATACCCCAAAGGATATATGAAATAGCTGCCCACGCGGTAATAAGTACCATTTTTGTTGAATCGCCCGCTCTTT
Organism: Eubacterium sp.; assembly: GCA_017543415.1. Classification (GTDB taxonomy): domain Bacteria; phylum Bacillota; class Clostridia; order Oscillospirales; family Acutalibacteraceae; genus Eubacterium_R. The sequence goes on from JAFYGD010000187.1 coordinate 1,628, forward strand.
CGGCAACGGCGTAGTTACCGTTAAGGAAGGTTGCTATCGTAATAATCATTACAACAGGCGGAACGAACAGAAGGTAAGGTCTGCACTTACCCCATTTGGTTTTGGTTTTATCAACGATTGTACCCATCATCGGGTCGTTGATTGCATCCCATACCCTTGCAAGCGCCATAATCCATCCGAGCGCAACAGCGTTAAGGCAGATTACGTTCTGGAAATAGAAATAGAGACCGGTGGCGATGATATTGTAAATCATATTCTGGCCGCCGAGACCTACAAGGTACATAGCTGCTTCTTTTTTGGAATAGGTGTTTCTTTTGATTTTACTTCCCATAAATATCCTCCTTTTTATATAAAACGTGTTCAAAGTGAACGCCGTCTATATCATATTCAGCAAGCTTTTCACGCGTATAAAGCGTTTTATCAAAACTTGGAAAATATACATCAGCATCGCTGCATTCTGCGTCAATTTCGGTAAGGTACAGCCTTTGACATTCAGGCAGAAGCGCCTTGTAAATGCTTGCTCCCCCGATAACGAACGCGTCCTCCCCCGCTGCTTTCAGCGCGGCTTCAATACTGTTTACCGCCTGAGCGCCTTCGGGCGAATAGCCCGCGCTTTTGGTAATAACAATATTCTTTCTTCCGGGAAGAGCCTTCGGCAGCGATTCAAAGGTCTTACGCCCCATAATAACGGCAGAGCCCATAGTGGTTTCCTTAAAGAATTTCATATCCTCTTTAAAGTGCCAGATTAAATCGTTGCCCTTACCGAGCTCATTATTTCTGCCGACTGCGGCAATAAGCGATAACATTTAACCACCTCACTGCGCAATCGGGAAAGCAATTTTACCGAGATGCTTATAATCAATCAGCTTGGCGTCCTTGCAGTCCCTTGAATTATCGAACTTAAAGAAATCGTCAACCTCCGGATTAAGCCAGAGCTTCGGTGCGGGAAGGTCGCCCTGTTCATCCTGACGGCGGATTTGCTCCTTAATTCCGTCAACCTGATTAACGTAAATGTGGGCATCCTTAATTGACCAGTCGATAGTACCCGGCTTTAAGCCCGTAACCTGGGCAAGCATACAAAGAAGGGTTGCGTACTGCGTTACATTGAACGGAAGACCGAGCGGAACATCGCACGAGCGCTGATGCACCCAGCAGTTGAGCTTACCGTCAGTAACGTCCCATTCGCTTGACCAGACGCAGGAAGGAAGCACGGCGGTAGGAACATAATCGTCCTGCCAGAGAGTCATTACCATACGCCTGTCGTTGGGATTATTCTTTATGGTAGAAATGAGCTTTTGCGTCATTTGGAACTTATTTACGATATAGCCGTAAGCGGTACCGATAGTATGGGCATATTCCTTGCCAAACTCCTTATGAACGGCGGTTTTTTCAACCTTGCCGGTTTCGGGATTAAAGAGGTTCTGCTCTGCGTGCCAGATACCGTTTTCGTCAATTTCCCATTCGTTCCAGATTTTAACGTCACGCTCCTGAAGCCAGCGAACGTCATTACTCTGCGCCTGATAAATCCAGAGCATTTCAAGAATTGCCTGGCGGATAAAAAGCTGTTTTGTTGTAAGTATCGGGAACTCCTCGCTCAAATCAAAGTGAAAATGGTGGGAAGGTACTTTGATTGTATTTATTCCCGTTCTGTTTTCAACCTCAACGCCTTCGCTCAGAATTCTTCGGCAAAGGTCAAGATAATCCTTATCCCATTTTGACATATTCTTACTCCTTCCAAGGATACTTCTTCTGAAGCTCTAAAAATTCATCATAGGTTTTTGCAAAGTGAAATTCCTTATTCAAATCCGAATAGAAATACAGATAATCCGTTTTCGGCGCGTTTATTACCGCATTGATAATTGAAACGCCCGAATTAGTAATAGGACCTGCGGGAAGTCCTTCACAGCGATATGTATAATATGCGTCATAAACCTTTTGGGAAAAGCCCTGTTCATCGCGCAAATCGCGCGCATAAAAATACGTTACGTCAGACTGAAGCTTTGTTCCGTTGTTAAGACGGTTAATGAATACGGAGGCAATATTTTCAGCCGAGGTATTATCAAACGCCTCCTCCTGAACAATGCTTGCAAGGGTTATAAGCTCAAAAAGAGTCATACCGTTTTTCTTGCAGAAATCACGCATTGCGCCCGAATAATTATCGTCAAACGCGTCAAGCATTGCGATTATTACGTTTTTCGCTTCACAGTTCTGCGGCAAATCATAAGTTGCGGGGAAAAGGAAGCCCTCAAGGCGGTAAGCGATATTCTTATCGTCGGGGATATCCTTAAGCCATTCGTAATCATAGCCGTCGCTGCTTTTACACTCTTTAAGGAAATCCTTTGCCTTGCATATACCGTTTTCCTCAAGTGTCCGGGCTATCTGCATTACGTTATAGCCCTCGGGAATTGCAACCTTGACCGTTTTATGGGAAACATCGGGCTGCTGAAGCTTTGCGACAATTTCCTCATAGCTCATATCTGCAGTAAGGGTATATTCACCGTTGATATAAACGAATTCGGGATAGTGGGAGCTCGTCCAGTTTTGCCAGACAAGACCGTTTACAACAATTCCGCCTTCGGTAAGCGTTGCGGCAACCTCAGTTTCAAAATCGCTTTTTTCAATAACAAGATTATATTCGGTACTGCTTTGGTTTTTACCGTTGATATCATCACTTATAACCGAATAGAACTTAAAACCGAAAGCGCCTACTACGCCGATTAACACAAGCGCAAGAACAAGCACAACGGCATTTGATTTTTTCTTTTTTGACATAGGTAAAACCTCAAAAGTATCTTAATATATTAATTTTATCATATTAAAGCTAAATCTACAAGTATTTTGTTATTGACGGAGGGAATTATTTAAACTATACTATATTAAAAGTGTGGTGAAGATATGAAAAAGCTTATATCGTTAATTGCGGTAATTCTTCTTTGCGCTGCCGTTTTCGGCGGGTGCAACGCGGGCGTAATTTCAACAGCGCCCGAAACTGCAGCCGTTGCAACTACTGCAAAAGAGGAAAGCGAAACACAGACTGAAGAACAAAAAACCGAAAAGAAAAATGAAAATGAAAGCGAAAGCTCAACCGAAAAGGAGAGCGAAGGCACCTCTTCAAAACAAGAAACAACAACAAAAGCCGAAACCGCAACCGAACAGGAAAAGGACAGGCAAGCTAAAAAGAAAAACAAACAAAAGAAGAACAAAAAAAAGAAAACCTCTGCCACCGAAAGCAAGGAGCTTACCTGCACCATTACGATTGAATGTAAGGACATATATGAACACCTTGACGATTTAGAAGAGGGATATGAACCATATCTTCCGAAGGACGGCTATATACTTTATAACTACACCTGCAGCTTTAATAAGGGCGATACGGTTTACGACGTTCTTATGAAGGCGGCCCAGGCAAAAGGAATAAACGTTTCGGAAACTGATACGGGTTACGGAAAATATATTAACGGAATTAACAACATAAATGAAAAAATTGCCGGAAAAACAAGCGGATGGACGTACTATGTTAACGACGAATTTCCTATGCATTCAACCGATAAACTCAAAGTGAACAAAAACGATAAAATCCGCTTTCATTATTCCTGCGTTTATAATTAAAAACAGCCCCGACTATGGGGCTGTTTTTTAGTCTTTTTCAAAATCTATTTTTTTGATATCCTTTTCAAATTCCTCACCGGGAATATGAGTTCTAACGTTTTTGGTATAGTAGTCTTCCATATAGTCGCTTGTTTTATTCTCGTTTACCGAATGAGTAAGAAGATAGGCTTGTTTTCTTTCGTAAAAATACCTGTAATTCTTAAACAGCATAATAACGCCGGCAATAAACAGGATAACACCGATTACGGCTAAAATATTAAACAACAGCTCAAAGCAGGATTTAACCGCCCTGTCATATGCTTCAAAGCTGCAGAAGCGATAATTATCAAACAGCTTTTTAACGCTAATTACCGTTGTTGCGGAAATGTTAACTGCGCCGGCGGTAGCAATACCCATACCGATATAGTTATACTTTCTATGCCTTCCGTTATTGAGGAAATCAAGCGCAATAACGCATGCAATAATCATCAGCGCGCTTACCGTAATAATAACCATCATTGCGCGGCTTCTTACAAAGGTAAAAGCACGGACTGAAAGGGTATCGTGACTTGAAAGCGCTTCGTTTACCGAATCAACGGCAAGGCTTGCGGTTCTGCTTATTTCGTCATCGCTCATTTTAGTGCCGTTTTCAGCGATGTAATTATTTATTGAATGAACAACGGCTGTATAGAGCTCCGTTGAATTTGCAAACGAGGTGTTATAGCCGAAAATGAAATTGTGGGCAACCTCTTTTGTAACAATGCCGATATTGTCCTGCGTTACGGTGGAAACAAACATCTCCTTATCAAGCGACAGCTTCTCGGCAGTTTTTTCAAGCTCTTTATTAATAGATTCAATTATTAATCCGCTGTTTTCGTTAAGCCTGCTTTCAACATAAGCGTCGCTGTGAAAAAGACCGATAGCAAGAACGCTGAAGGAAAGAACAACAATACTGAGCGCTAATACCATTGAAAGCGAAAAAACAAAGAGTTTATGAAGATAATATCTGAACATAATGCAACCTCCTTAAACCATTTCCGCTATATATACCTGGTAATAATAGGAATTGCCGAGGTCTTTAAAATCGTTATACTGAAGGCAGAGCACAAGGGTATTATCCTTGATATATGAGGTTAATTCCTTAGCCGTAGCGCAGGGAATTATTTTTTTGAGTTTATAGGTATATGCATCGTTATCATAAAAGCTTACAACAAATTCATCGCCCTTTTGCGCAGCGTGAAGCTCCTTGAACTGTTCGCTGGTATTATTACCCATAAACAAAACTCCGCCGTTATTCCAAGGCTCAGAGCTTGCTTTATTCATAGTAATATATCTTTTGTCAGATATGTCAAAAACAACGGCTTTTTCACCGAAGCCGATATTTTCACACTTAATTGTAGCTGCAAGGTCGCCGCTCTTAAGCTGTTTAAAGGTTTTATAGCTTTTAACCGAATAGCCTGTTAAATCAAGGCTCTGAACCTGAGTGGTTTCATTATTCTTTGCGACTTCCGATTTTGCTGTTATACGCGGACCTGCGGTAACGAGCAAAGCTGCGGTAAGTAAAGCGGCAATCAAGGGCACAATGATTGCCCTTTTAATAAAATTAACAGTTAAAGAATCCATACAAACTCCATATATAAAAAATTGCAGATAATATTATACACTATACTAATTGAATAAGCAAGTAAAAACAGTTGAAATCCGTATTTATTTTCTGCTCTTTGAAAGCTTTACAACGGTTTCAATATGTTTTGTAAACGGGAACATATCTACGGGCTGGATTTCGTTTACAAAAAAGCCTTTTTTTACAAGGTGTTCCAAATCGCGTTTAAGGGTAACGGGATTGCAGGAAACGTAAACGATACGCTTTGGTTCAGCCTTCACAACCGAATCAAGGAATTTAACGCTTGCACCTGCGCGCGGAGGGTCCATCATTACAACGTCGAACCGCTCTCCCTCGCCGGCAATATATTCAAGGTACTCCCCTGCGTCATCACAGGTGAAATAAATGTTTTCAACGCCGTTGAGCTTTGCGTTTGATATTGCGTCCTTTACAGCGTTTCTGTTCAGTTCAACGCCGAGCACCTGCTTTGCGTTTTTTGAAGCGATAATGCCGATTGTACCCGTTCCGCAGTAAGAATCAAAAACGGTTTCCCTGCCCGTCAGCTGTGCAAATTCAACCGCTTTGTTATACAGGGTTTCGCATTGAACGGGGTTTACCTGATAGAAGGAATCGGGCGAAATTCTGAACTTAAAGCCGCAGAGCTCGTCCTCGATATATCCCTTACCGTAAAGCGTTTTTGAGCGTTCGCCGAGCATCAGGTTTACCTCGCTGTTGTTGATATTATGCACAACGGTTGTAATTTGAGGATGCTCTTTCAAAAGCGCTTTAACAAAGTTGTTCCTTGACGGAAAAACAGGCGTTGCCGAAACTATAACAACCATAACCTCGCCCGTTTTGCAGCCCGTACGAACAAGCACGTGGCGCAGAAAGCCGTAGCCCTTCTTTATATCGTAGGGCGGAATTTTAAAGCTTTTACAAAGCTCGCGGACGGTGAGAATAATCCTGTCTGCATTTTCGTTTTCAAGCATACAGGAATCAACGGGAACAATAGTTTGCGAATTGCTCTGATAAACGCCCGACATAATACGCTTACGGCGGAAATCATAATAAAACGCCGCCTGAACCTTATTACGGTAATGAAACGGGTTTTCCATACCGATAATATTATTAACCTTACAAAAGCCCGAAAGCAGGCCTTCGAGCTGATTTTGTTTAAACTTAAGCTGCTCGGCATAGGTCATATTTGAAAGCTGACAGCCGCCGCAGCGCTTATTTACTTTACAGTTATAGTTTAAAACCATTTTTTCCTTTTTCCTATAAGAGTAAGCACTAAAATTACAGCAACGGAAAGCGCAATGACATATACGTAGCCGTATTTCCATTCAAATTCGGGCATTGATTTGAAATTCATTCCGTACCAGCCTGCAATAAGCGTAAGCGGAAAGAAAATGCTTGTAATAACCGTAAAAAACTTCATTGTATGGTTAAGCCTTAAATCAAGCAGGGCTGAATATGCGTCCTGCAGATGGGTAACGGAGCTTGAAAGCGAATCCACGTCCTCGCGCAGTCTTGTAATTTTAAGTCCGAGGTTTGAAATATAGCGCAAATCCTCGCTGTCAAAAATATAGTTTTCGTTTTCCTCAACTGCATCCGTTATATCAAGAAGCTGCTCATAGTAATTATGAAGGGTTAAAAGCTCCTTTTTAAGATTTAAAAGCTCAAGGCGAAAATTATCGCCTACCTTTTCCTTAACAACGTTTTCCTCAAGCTCGGCTATTTCGTTTCCCCTGTCCTCAATGTACTTAAAATCGTTTACGATAAGCGCGTCAAAGAAGGAGAAAATTATCTTTTCAAGAGTTGCGTTTTCAGCCGTGAACTTATTGACCGTTTCCATAAAGATTTTTTTGGTTGAGCCGTCGTAATCCTCAACGTCAACAACTATAATCATATTCTTTTTTATATAAAGCGCAACGCAGTCGTCATTGCTTCTGCGAGTATCGGGCGCGGCAATGCGCAGCTCTGTAAAGGTATAATTATCATATACCTCAACTCCCGAACGGAAATGGCTGCTTGCAAATTTACAGTCGTCCACAGTGGTTTGGGAAAAGCCGAGAACGGGCGCTACTTTTTCAAGCTCGGCTACGTCAACATAACCTGCGGTAACGTAGTTTTCGTCAATCTTCCCTGCTTCAACGGGTTCAATTATATCTTTAATCTGGTAAAACATTAAAACACCTTCTTCAGTGTATCAGTAACTTGTGTTTGCGTATTTATCAATGTAGGAATACAGCTTTTTTGTATCCGAAAAGCGGCTTTCGTTATCGGCTGAACCGAGAACCGCAACGGTATAGGTTTTGCCGCCGTCAACATAAACAGAGGTAAAGCAGCAGCCCGCGATTGTTGTTGTTCCGGTTTTGCCGCCCTTGTGCTTAGAGGAATAGTCCTTTAATTCATCAGTTGTTTTTACCGTATATTTAAGCTTATACTTTTTGGTTGTAAAGGTATAGCTTGAGGTTGAAATTGCCTTGCGGAAGCTTTTGCTTTTAGGATAAATATACGCCATCTGACGGCATAAATCAAAGGCGGTTGAATAGTTGCTTTTTTCATCAAGCCCGTGTGGATTTACAAAGCGGGTGTTCTTAAGCCCGAGCTTCTTTGCCTTTGCGTTCATCATATCAGCAAAGCCGCTTACGCTGCCGCCGATTTCCTCCGCAACGGCAACCGCGCTGCCGTTTGAGGAGGGCAGAAGCATTGTGTAAAGCAAATCCTTATTGGAATAAACGTCCCCTGCTTTCATTACGGGGTGGCTGTATAAAGTATCTGCAGCGTTTTTGGAAATTTTGGTTGTATCCTTAAGCTTTGCGTTTTCAAGCAGGAGGATTGAGGTCATAACCTTTGTTGTACTTGCCTGTTTACGGCGCTGATTGATTTTAACTCCGTAAACCACCTTTTTATCCTCAACGCAGTAAACGCATACGGCTTTTGCGGTAACCTTTTTAACAACTATATTTTTTGTTGTTACGGTTATATTTCTAATTGTTGGCTTTGCGGTATCGCTTTTAAGAACGAGTATGCGCCATTTGCCCGTTCGTTTTTTGCGCCACTTTTTTGGAAACACAATTCTTATTTTTGCACTCGGCGCATCCTCGGTATGATAGGTTTTTATTGTTTTGTACTTATCCTTACCGCTTAAATAAAGCTGAAGGCGAACCGTTCTTCCGCCCGTTGCGGGCTTTACCGTTATTACACGCGAAAGCTTTTTATTATGGGATGCGGTTATTGACGAGGATATTCCCTTTACCGTTGTTTTTTCAGGCTGCGGCAGGGCATACGCATACTGCGGCAGCGACAGTAAAAACAAAAACGCCAAAGAAAATGATAAAAGCTTTTTCATATATTATTATAATCCTTATTAGTAAATCTTAAATCATTTTATCATAAAGCATTATTATATTCAAGAAAAAAAGGCGCTGATAAACAGCGCCTTAATTTGTATTAAGATTAGTCAG
>JAFYGD010000188.1 GCA_017543415.1 Eubacterium sp.
TAAAATGTATTGAAAAAAATTTCTTTTATGATATAATAATATAAATTATTATGTACTAAAGGGGGTAATACTGTGAAATTTTCAGAGATGAAGTATGCCCGCCCTGATATTGAAACCGTTAAATCGGAGCTTCAGGCTGTTACCCAAAGGCTTGTAAACGCCGCTGATTATGCAGAGGCAAAAAAAGCCTTTATTGATAAGGACAGGCTTGAAAGAAAATTCAGTACGCAGAATATTCTTGCCGAAATCCGTCACTCTATTGATACAAGAGATAAGTTCTACGATGAAGAGGTTGATTTCTGGAACGAAAAGTATCCGGAGATTGAAGAGTATCTTCAGCAGTGGACCGAGGCTCTTCTTAAATCAGAGTACCGTGAAGAGTTTATCAAGGACTTCGGCGATATAGTTTTCCTTAACGGAGAACTTGCAGTTAAATCCTTTTCACCGGAAATCATTTCGGAAATGCAAAAGGAAAACGACCTTGTCAATGAGTACAATAAGCTTATTGCAAGCGCACAGATAGATTTTAACGGCGGTACCTATACAATTTCCCAGCTTTCACCTTTCAAAAACGATGCAGACGATGGAATCCGTCTTGCAGCGTGGAAGGCTGAAGGCAAGTGGTATAAGGATAACCAGAAGGAGCTTGACCGCATTTATGACGGGCTTGTAAAGCTTCGTGATACAATGGGCAAAAAGCTTGGCTACGGCGGCTACACGCAGCTCGGCTACTACCGTATGATGCGCAACTGCTACGATAAAAACGACGTAGAAAAGTTCAGAAACGCGGTTGTTAAGTACCTTGTTCCCGTTGCTGACGGCATATTCCGTAAACAGGCTGAACGCCTCGGCGTAAGTTATCCGCTTTCTTTTGCAGACGCGGCGCTTTCCTTCAGAAGCGGCAACCCGAAACCGCAGGGAACACCCGATGAAATACTTGAAGCGGGAAGAAGGTTTTACGATAAGCTTTCACCCGAAACAAGCGAATTCTTCAATATGATGCTTGATAACGAGCTGCTTGACGTGCTTTCTACCGAAGGCAAACAGGCGGGCGGCTACTGCACAGGCATTTACGAATACGACGTTCCGTTTATTTTCGCCAACTTCAACGGTACAAGCTCTGACGTTGAAACCGTAACCCATGAAGCCGGACACGCCTTTGCGGACTGGTACAACCGTGACCGTGTTCCCATGGCAACTATCTGGCCGAGCATGGAGGGCTGCGAGGTCCATTCAATGAGCATGGAGTTCTTTGCATGGATGTCAGCCGAGGATTTCTTCGGCAGTGATACAAGGAAATTCCTTTATTCCCACCTTGCAGGGGCTATCAAGTTTATACCTTACGGAACGATGGTTGACCATTTTCAGCATATCGTTTACGAAAAGCCGGAGCTTACTCCTGCCGAACGCCACGCCGAGTGGAAACGCCTTTTGGGTATCTATATGCCATGGCTGAAGCTTGACGGTGAAATCCCGTTTTATTCGGACGGCGAAGGCTGGCAAAGGCAGCTTCACATTTACGGAAGCCCGTTCTACTATATTGACTACTGCCTTGCGCAGACTGTTGCGCTTGAATTCTGGGCGCTTATTCAGGAGGACCTTGAATCTGCCTGGAAAAAATATATAGCCTATACGGAGCAGGGCGGCTCAACGGTGTTTACAAAGCTGCTTGAAAACGCAGGGCTTGAAAGTCCGTTTGATGAAGCAACGCTTAAAGGCGTATGTGAAAAGGCAAATGACTGGCTTAATGCGTACAACCTTGAGGGTATAGAATAATGCCTAAAAAACACTATTTAAACGATTTTAAAATGCAGGAGGACGGCAAGTACGCTTATGAGGGCGAACAGTTCGCCTTTGCAGGAAGCGAAAGCGAGCGAAAAACCGCCAACGCAAAATTGTTAACCCTCCTTTGCATTTTAATTGCTTCCGTTTTCGGCGCGGGTTTTCTTACCGGCGGCGGTATGAAGAATTCCTTTTATGTTATTCTTCCTTATATTCTTGAAGCGGCGGCGCTGTTCTTTACGGCGTGGTACATAGTAAAGCTTGTTTCAAAAGGGGATACGCTGAGGGAATACGATTACAATAAAACCGTTAAACGCCTTCCGAATTCTCTGCCGGTTATCGCGTTTTTTGCTGCGGCGGGACTGATTACCTCGCTGATATTCAGCATTAGTACGGGATTTAAGGAAGCAACGGCGCAGTCCGTTATATATCTTATCCTGAAAGTTCTTGACGTTTTCCTTGCACTTGTTATGAGGAATGTTTTTACAAGGCTTGAATGGATAAAGCTTTAAAAGTCATTTCTTGCCGAAAGGCACCAAAATAAAATATTTTATAAAGGAGAGAAAAGAAATGAAAAAAATTCTTGCGATTGTCCTTTCAGTAGCACTTATAGTTGCAGTATTTGCTGGCTGTTCGGGCAAGCAGAGCGCTAACTCCAAGCCGCTCGTAGTTGGTTATTCCAACTTCTCGTCTAAGTTCTCACCGTTCTTCAGTGAGACTGCTTATGACCAGGACGTTTGGACAATGACCTCAGTATTACTTCTCGACATTGACCGTCAGGGCGCAGTTATTGAGAAGGGTAAGACAGGCGAAACCCGTCCTTATAATGGCAAAGATTATAAGTATCAGGGTCTCTCTGACTTAACAATCACAACAAACGACGACGGAACCGTTGACTATGACTTTGAACTTCGTGACGACGTTAAGTTCTCAGACGGCGAAAAGCTTACTGTAGATGATGTTATCTTCTCAATGTATGTTCTTGCCGACCCGACTTATGACGGTTCAAGCACATTCTTCGGACTTCCGATTAAGGGTATGGAAGAATACCGTTCAGGTATGGACACACTCTTCAATCTTATCACTGCCGCAGGCAGAGATAACAAGGATTTCTCCAAGTGGGACGAAGAAACTCAGAAAGCTCTCTGGGCTGACCTTGACCAGGCAGGCGCTAAGTTCTGTCAGGAAATCGTTGACTATTGTATTGCCAACGGTTACAACAAGGAAGGCGATTCAGTTGCTGCTTGCGCTGCAAACTGGGGCTATGAACTTAAGGAAGACGCCACAACTGCTGACTTCTTTGCTAATATGGCAGAAGCTTATAAAGGCGACTATGCAACTCTTTCTTCAACTGAAACAGCCGGTTCATCACTCTTTGACCTTATGGAAGGCTATGACAAGTACACTGTTGGTATTGAAACAGGTAAGTCAGCTGACAAGATTGAAGGTATCCAGAAGACCGGTGAAAACACTCTCCGCGTAACACTTACCAAGGTTGACGCTGCTGCTATCTATCAGCTTGGCATTCCTGTTGCTCCTCTTCATTACTATGGCGACAAGGCTAAGTATGATTATGATAACAACAAGTTCGGCTTTGATAAGGGTGACCTTTCAACGGTAAGAGCTAAAACAACACAGCCTATGGGCGCAGGTCCGTACAAGTTCATCAAGTTTGAAAACGGTGTTGTTTACTTTGAAGCTAACGACGGTTATTACAAAGGCGCTCCCAAGACCAAGAACCTTCAGTTCCTTGAGTCACAGGATACCGATAAGCTTAACGGCGTTATTACCGGCACTATCGACCTTACAGACCCGTCCTATTCACAGGATACAGTTAAGGCTATCAAGGCTGAAAACTCAAACGGCGAAGTAACAGGCGACAAGATTACAACAAACACAGTTGACAACCTCGGTTACGGTTATCTTGGTATTTCCGCTAAGGCTGTTAACGTTGGCGGCAAGATTGATTCCGATGAGTCCAAGGCTCTTCGTAAGGCTCTTGCAACCGTATTCTGCGTATACCGTGACGTAACTGTAAGCTCTTACTACGGCGATGCAGCAGAAGTTATTAACTATCCTATTTCAAATACCTCTTGGGCAGCTCCTCAGCCGACTGACGAAGATTATGCTGTTGCATTCTCAAAGGACGTTGACGGAAATGACATTTATAAAGAGGGTATGACCGATGACGAAAAGTCAGAAGCAGCTCTTAAGGCAGCTCTCGGCTTCTTCGAAAAGGCCGGATACACCGTTAAGGACGGTAAGCTTACAGCAGCTCCGGAAGGCGCTAAGATGGAATACGAAGTATGGATTCCTGCTGACGGTTCGGGCGACCACCCGTCATTCATGATGCTTAACCTTGCATCTGACGCTCTCAAGAAGATTGGCTTCAAGCTTGACGTTAAGGACCTTGCAAACTCTGCAGACCTTTGGACAGGTATCGAAGCTGACCAGGTTCCGATGTGGTGTGCTGCATGGGGCGCTACTCCGGACCCGGATATGTTCCAGGTTTACTATTCAGGCATTGGCACAAAGAATGAACCGGGCGGTTCAAACTATATGTATGACATCGCTGATAAGGAACTCGACGAGCTTATCCTTGAAGCAAGAACATCTATGGACCAGTCCTACAGAAAGCAGATGTACAAGACCTGTCTTGACATCATCGTTGACTGGGCAGTAGAGGTTCCCGTATATCAGAGACAGAACGCTATCATTTACTCAACCGAAAGAGTTAAGAGCGAATCCGTAACTCCTGATATCACTACATACTACAACTGGTATGCTGAAATCGAAAATATTGAGCTTAACTAATTAACGTTAATTTAGTATTATTTGATTGATAACCAAGTTGGGCGGATAGGGAAACTTATCCGCCCAGCATTTACCGGAAACGCTTTAATAGTTTAAAGCGGCTTATTACATATCATTAGGATATAACGCTTTGATATGTCCTACTGATATGTAATAGCATATCTTTTCAGTTTATAAACAGTTAGAGGTGATTGCACTTTGCGAAAGTACATTATTAAAAGGTTACTCCTTTCAATAGTAATCCTGTTCTTCGTAGCGTTTATTATCTATGCTTTAATGCGCTGCCTCCCAACTTCTTACATTGAAGCCATGGCACGCCAGAAATCAATGCAGCCGGGCTCAAAGAGCTTTGAGGAGTGGATGGAACAGTTAACCAAAATGTATAATATGGACAAGGGTATTGTTCCCGGCTTCTTCTCATGGCTCGGTTCAATGCTCAAGGGCGATTTCGGCGACAGCTGGAAATGGACGGTTCCCGTAATTGAAAAGTTTAACGATACGGTTTGGCTTTCCTTTGTTATGGGCGTTATTTCCTTCTTCTTTGAAATCATTATTGCTATTCCGCTCGGAATTATTGCAGCAACAAAGCAGTATTCAAAAACAGATTACGTTGTTTCTGTTGTAGCTTTGGCAGGCATTTCGCTGCCTACGTTCTTCTTTGCTTCGCTGCTTAAGCTTGTATTCTCGGTTAAGCTCGGCTGGTTTGACCTTTACGGTCTTGTAGGAAGAAACTATAACCAGCTCTCCGCAGCGGGTCAGTTCCTTGATAAAGCCCACCATCTTGTTTTACCGATTATAACACTTGTTGTTGTCAGCATGGGTTCGCTTATGCGTTATACAAGAACAAATATGCTTGAGGTACTCAATGCGGATTATATCCGTACCGCAAGGGCAAAGGGACTTTCCGAAAAGAAGGTTATCTATCACCACGCTTTCAGGAATACTCTTATTCCGATTGTAACAATTATCGGCGGCTCGCTCCCCGGACTTTTCGCGGGTGCGCTTATTACCGAAACGCTTTACAGTATTCCGGGTATCGGCTTTACTTCTTATCAGTCAATGGTATCCGGCGATATTCCGTTTTCAATGTTCTATCTTGTATTTATGGCGTTGTTAACGCTCCTCGGCAACTTAATTGCGGATATTCTTTACGCAGTTGTTGACCCGAGAGTAAGAATTTCTTAGGGAGGTGTCTGAAATGAGTGAAAATACTAAAGTACCTTCCGAAGCTGTTGAAAACAAAGAGCAGTATTCGCTTAACGATGACCGCCGTGTAAAGGTTCTTTCGCCTGGTCAGCTCGTTGCAAAAAGATTTTTCCGTAA
>JAFYGD010000189.1 GCA_017543415.1 Eubacterium sp.
ACATGCATGGACCACAACACGCTTGAGTAGCTTGGCACATACTTATGGTGGCACTTGGCGCACTCATAATAACCCGCCACCTGCTCAATGCGGACACAGTAAAACACGCCGATGAAAAACAGCACGAAGCTGACAGCAATCAGTAATACGCGCACGGCGCCCGGCATTTCAAGATAGGACGCAATAAAGATAATCGCCAAAAAGAACACGCTGCTGATAGAGCCAAGCGCGATTTCCGCACGAAGCAGCTTCCTGTCGCTTTCTTCTTTTTGCTTTTTCATTTCAAGCAGGTTTTCCTCGAATTTTTTATCGAACTGTTCCATATTCAACCTCTCTCCGCTTAACAGCTCATTGACCGTGATTCCGAGAATCTCACACAGTTCAAGCATAATTGCCGCGTCAGGCAGAGAACGCCCCGTTTCCCATTTTGAAACAGCGCGGTCCGTAATACCGAGCTTTTCGGCAAGCTGCGCCTGTGTAAGTGATTTTTCTTTTCTGAGTTCGGAAATAAACATTCCTGTTTTAAGTTGGTCCATTCCCTCACCTCCAAATAAATCATAATCTGCGAAATTCGAGAAGTAAACATACCAACGGTAGAGTTTGGCGGAAAAAGCGTTATCAACTGCGGGTTGAGTTATTCAATACCGAGCACTTTATATTCAAGGTCCTCAACAGCTTTTGTTAAAACAGCGCTGTCAACATCCTTTGAAAGCGTTAAAACGGCTTTCTTTTCAACGTGGCTCGGAGCTGCATTTTCAACGCCGTCAATAGCTTCAAGCGCGGTTTTAACAGCCTTTTCGCAATGCGGGCACATCATACCTTCAATTAACATTGTTTTTGTCATAGTTTTATCCTCCGTTTCCGTTTGAATACTCAGTTCAACGGGATTAATTATTTTATCTTTTTTACTGTTATACACATTCAGCAGGTTGAGCCTTAAGGCGTTTGTTACAACGCAGAACGACGAAAGGCTCATAGCCGCAGCGCCGTACACTGGCTTTAGCGCCCAGCCTGTAAGCGGTATAAAAAGTCCTGCTGCAAGCGGAATACAAATTACATTATAGAAGAACGCCCAGAACAGGTTTTCATGAATATTCCGCAGCGTTGCGCGCGAAAGGCGGATTGCCGCAGGAACGTCCGACAGTTTACTGTTCATTAAAACCACGTCAGCCGCGTCCGCCGCTATATCGGCGCCCGTATTAACGGCTATGCCTATATCGGCGCGCGTAAGCGCGGGGGCGTCGTTAATACCGTCGCCCACCATAGCGGTTTTACCCTGCTGCATAAGCTGACGGATGACCGCTTCCTTGCCGTCGGGCAGAACGTCGGAAATAACTAAATCCACGCCGACCTGTTTTCCGATTGCCTCTGCGGTGCGTTTATTATCGCCGGTAAGCATAACAACGCGGATTCCCATATTCTGCAATTCCTTTACTGCAGAGGCGCTGTCCTCTTTAACGGTATCGGCAACGGCTATTATGCCCGCAGGGGTTTTGCCTACGGTGAAGAACAAAGGAGTTTTGCCTTCGTTTGCAAGCGACTGTGCCGAAGCCTTCATTTCTTCGCTGATTTCAGCCTTTTCACTTATAAATTTAAGGTTGCCGCCGTAAACGGTTTTGCCCTTTATTTCGGCGCTGACTCCGCTGCCCGCAAGGGTTTTATAATCAGTGCTTTCAAACAGCTGTGCGCCGTTTTCCTTTGCGTAGCCGACAACGGCTTTTGCAAGCGGGTGCTCGCTTTTTTCCTCAAGCGAAAAGGCAAGAGATAACAGCTGTTCTTTTGTAATTTTGTTCGGAATTATATCCGTTACCTGCGGCTCGCCCTTCGTAATTGTACC
>JAFYGD010000190.1 GCA_017543415.1 Eubacterium sp.
AATAATGATATAAAAATGCTTCAGGGCAAGGAAAGCGAGGAAATTGCCCGTATCCTTTACGAGCTTTCTGCGGAAGCAGGCTCTTTTGCAGAGGGCATCCGCGCAAGCTTTGACGCGGGCGTTCAGCTTAATCTGATTTTTGCAAAGGCTCATCTTGCGTTTAAAATGAAGGCAAATAAGCCGATAGTAAACGCGGACGGAGAGATTAATCTTATCAAAGCGCGCCATCCGCTTATACCCAAAGACAGGGTAGTACCCGTTGATATTTCTCTCGGCGAGGATTTTGATACCCTTGTAATTACGGGTCCGAATACGGGCGGCAAAACCGTTTCAATCAAAACAATCGGCCTTTTAACTCTTATGACTATGTGCGGACTTTTAATTCCCGCTTCAGATAAGTCAAAGATTTCCGTTTTTGATAAAATTCTTGTTGATATCGGCGATGAGCAGAGCATTGACCAGAGTCTTTCCACCTTTTCATCGCATATAACTAATATTATTAAAATAATTGACGTTGCAGACGAAAACTCGCTTGTTCTTATTGACGAGCTCGGCGCGGGTACAGACCCCGTAGAGGGCGCCGCGCTTGCCGTTTCAATTATTGAAAGGTTAAGGGAAAGCGGCGCAAGAATAGCCGCAACAACCCATTATGCAGAGCTTAAAGCCTACGCGCTTGATACTCCCGGAGTTACCAACGGCTGCTGCGAATTTGACGTTGAAACCTTAAGTCCTACCTACCGTCTTTTAATCGGCGTTCCCGGCAGGTCAAACGCCTTTGCAATTTCAAAAAGGCTTGGTATGGATGAACGCGTTATTGAAAACGCAAACCGTATTGTCGGCAGCGAAAACCGCGATTTTGAATCCGTTCTTGAAAAGCTTGAGGAAACCCGCCAGAAGCTTGACGACGAGCGCAGGGAAGCCGCAGAGGCTATTGAAAACGCAAAGCGCATTGAAGCAAAGGCAAAAAGCGATAAGGAAAAAATTGACCAACTCCGCGAAAACGAGCTTGCAAAGGCAAAGCGTGAAGCGGAAAAGCTTATTGCTCAGGCAAAGCGTCAGTCAAGCGAGTTCCTTTTAGAACTTGAAAAAATGAAAAACGAAAGCAATCCGGAAAACGCAACGGAGCTTGCGCGTAAAACAAGGCGCGCCATTAAAAATCAGATGGGCGAAATGGACGACCTTGTCAATCCGCAGCAGCTTGCGGAAAACTGGGATGAGGATTATAAGCTCCCGCGCGAACCTAAAGCGGGAGACGCAGTTATTATCCGCAATATAGGCGAAGGCGAAATCCTTGAAATCAGCGGCGATAAGCTGCTTGTTAAATCGGGTATGCTTAAAACCCGCGTTAAGCTTTCGGATATTATGCTTGTTGAAAAAAAGAAAAAGCCCGCCAAAACTCACAGAAGTATTCAGCGAACCTCCTCAAGAGCGGATGCAGACCTTAAAACCGAGCTTGATTTAAGGGGTATGACTGTTGACGAGGCGCTCGGCAAGCTTGAAATCTTTATTGATAAATGTATCCTTAACGGTATGAGCGAGATAAGAATTATCCACGGTAAGGGCACGGGCGCTTTAAGAACCGCCGTTCAGGAGGAGTTAAGGCACCACCCGAATATAGGTGAATTCCGCCTCGGCGCTCTCGGCGAGGGCGATACCGGCGTTACCGTTGCAAAGCTTAAGTAGGTGATATTATGAAAAAATACAGAATCTTATGGTATATTATGACCGCAGCATACGGTCTGTGGATGATTGACTTTATGCAGTGGGATACATATACAATGGCAAATACTCTGCTTGAAAAGGAAATGTACCCCTCAAAGCTGATATACTTTATCTGGGTAATTATTTCCGTGGGAATATTCTTTATTTATCCCGAGTTCATTCAGCGTATTTACTATGCAAAAAAGCTTACAAAAACGCTTAAAATATTAAATATCGTTTCGCTTGTTCTCGGCTGTGCATATATCACGGTTTACGGCTTCCTTAAAAATCCGCTTGAATATACCGCCTCAATGATGGGACTCTATTATCCTTGGCTGTTTAAACTTTGGTGCGTGTTCTCGGGCATATCCGTGTTTACTAATATTATGTATATGTATCGCAGGTATGATTACCACAGTACCGCAGGCGTTGTTTGTGCTTCAATCGGCTGCGCTGCGCTATTTGTTACGGTTAATGTTCCGTCTGCCGGTGAGGAGCTGGTTATGACTCTGCAGTGTCTTTCCCACTGGTCAACGGCGCTCATTTTTGCATTTTTGTGCGCAGCTTCAATAGTAATATTTCTTGTGCATAAATGCAGGGAAAAGGATAAAAGATTTATCGCTTTAACCGTCTTTTTTGTAGCCGTTCTTGCCCTTATGCTCGTGCTTCTTGTAGCGGTCGGCAAAAACGGACTTATTGAAAATCTGCCTATGTGGGCTGCGTATGCGGTGCTGTTTCTTGTGAACTTTACGTCGGTATTTCAACACAAGAAAAATACTGTATAAATAAATTTAATAAATTATTCATTGTATAGGCATTTGCTTTATGATATATTCATCTTAAGTTAGATGTAATCAGGAGGGTAAAATGTTTATACTAATGGCAACTATTGCCGCTGTGGTTTGGGCGGCAGCGGAAATCTTTTTCTGCAATAAAAAACGAACCGTAACCTTTATTATTTCAGCGCTGGTAAGGAATATAGCCGTTGTGGATATATTTACAATGCTTGCCGTTCAGAGAGTGCTTCATTATAAACACTTTCTTGATTTGAAGGACTATAATTCTTATCACTATGTGCGCGTGTTCATTCTCGCTCTTGTTGTGGGAATGATTACCCAGCTTGTTTTCGGCTTTCTTAATTCAAGGCTCACCGTTGAAAGGGACGAGCCTAAGCATAAGGTCGGGGCGGCAGTTTTTAAAGTATTTACCTGTCTTATCTTCTTTCTCGGCGCTATGGCAAAAACGGGAACGGACTGGGGACGTAAGCAGTTCGGCAAGGTAACGGGCGACCAGCTGTTAATTAACCTGACTTCTCCGACTGAAGGAACGGAGGCAAGCGTTTATTACAGCGGTTTTGAAGGACCTGTATTTAAATCGCTTTTATTAACGGCAGTTTTTGCAATCTTTCTTTTTTATACCTTTAAGCTCGTATATGCTTTTAAGGATGAAAAAAAGAGAACCGTGCTCAATGACTTTGTAAAAAGAATTATCTGTTTTGTGCTTGCGCTTTGTTTCCTCGGATACGGCGTAAACTACGGCGTTGAAAAATTCAAGCTTGAAATGGTTTTCAATGCTTATGTGCTTAAATCGGATATTATTGACAATAATTTTGCAGACCCCGAAACCGTTAATATCAAGTGGCCTGAAAAGAAAAGAAATCTTATTCACATCTACCTTGAATCAATGGAAAACAGCTATCTTTCCAAGGATTTGGGCGGATATATGAAGGAAAACCTTATTCCAAATCTTACCGAGCTTGCAAAAACCGGAACGGTATTTTCGGATACCGACCGTTATTTCGGCGGACCTAACGACGGTACGGGTACTCAGTGGTCTATAGCTTCTATGGTTAATCAGATTACCGGACTTCCCATGAAGGCGCCCGGCTGGATTAATTCCTACGGAACAAACGGTCAGTTCCTTCCCGGTGCTTATACCCTCGGCGAGCTGCTTGAAGCCCAAGGCTATGAGCAAACCTGTATGATAGGCGCAAGCGGAACCTTCGGCGGCTTAAGGTATCTTTATGATACCCACGGTAACTGGACTTTCTTTGATTATGACTATGCAAAAGAGCATAAGCTTATACCTGAAAATTACAAGGTGTGGTGGGGCTATGAAGACGATAAGCTCTATGAATTTGCCAAGAATGAAATAACCCGTCTTTACAAAACCGGAAAGCCCTTTAACTTCACAGTGGAAAATGCTG
>JAFYGD010000191.1 GCA_017543415.1 Eubacterium sp.
CAGGGATTTTTATAACTCCTTTACGGACTAAAACTACTTTGCCAAAACTGCTTCGCACCCTAAAATCAACAGATTTTTTGTTAGAACAAAGCACAAAATCGGGTTAAGGCTTGCCGCCTTAACCCGATTTTTAATGACGTTATAGCTAAAAAGATGTGATTTTAGGGCTGAAACTATTTAGAGAAGGTGCCATAACGAAGGTTTTGAAAGTAAGTAGAAACAATCGTTATGGCATTTTGCATTTTACAACAATAATTAAAAACATTTAATATTGGAGGAAAATGCAATGAAAAAGTATATTACTGATGAGAAAAACGGGCTGGATTATACGCTGGTAAACGGCGTGTATCTGCCAAACCTTATTTCAACCGAAACGAATTATGAAATCGGTATTTGGGGTATGAGGTATTATGATTACATCAAAGAACACCGTCCTGCCTTCTGTACCTCGTTGAGGGTGCAATGCAAATTGAATACGCATTTACACGAGGTTGATGTCAGAGCAACCGAGATGTATGACCGACTTGTGAAGCAGCTCAAAGAGCAGCAAGGCATTAGCGAACAGCTCAAGGCTGATGATATGATGGCATGGGTGCAGAAGATGACGAATATTACCAATCAAGCAAGAGAAATTATCTATAACGAAGTGATTTATGCGAGGTAATGTTATGGATATTCTTGAAGAGCATCGTCAATCTCCAAACGAGATGTGATAACCTTGATGAGCTTTTCAAAAGGCTATATGAGGATATGGTTTCAGGCAGAATCAGCAACGAACGTTTTGATATGATGTCGGCAGACTATGAAACTGAGCAGAAAAGCATTAAGGAAGAGATTGCAAGGCTACAAGACCTGATAAATTCAGGCGAGCAAGAGCAATACGACCTTAATCAATTTCTCAAAAATGTTCGTAAGTACACCGACCCCGAAGCCTTAACCGCAGAAATGGTAAATGATTTGATTGACAAAATCGTTGTCCACGCTCCAGACAAGAGTAGCGGACACAGAAAGCAAAAGATTGATATTTACTACAAAGCCATTGGAATTACTAATATTGCAGATGATGAGGATTTAGAAAAAATACATCCTCAAAAACAACCGGCATAACAAAAAGAATAGCGGTACAGCCGCTAAACTGTATCGCTATTCATAAAACCTTCCTTATCGCACCCATTCATTATGCAGGGCGCCCCATGCCGTCTTTTTTTAATCTTCCGTATACTGCTCAATGGCAATTATTTTGCCGCTGAACTTTTCGGTTGTTCCGTAGTCGCCGCGGATACCGCTCGGTATTTTCGCCTTTTCAACGTAAAATTCAACAACGTCCTTGTTGCGCATTGCGTACTGGTGAGTTGAATTCGTGTGGCGGTCAGACTTCTGGTCGCAGAGAATTACGTTAATTTCCTTAACCTTGTCCCCGGCCTGAAGCGTAACTTTATATTTTGTACCGATTTTGGTTCCGTAGAACGAGCCGAGCGCAACGCAGTAGTAACCGTCAACCATGCGGATACCCGTTTCTTCGTCAGTATAGCATTTATCGCTGTGAAGAAGATGATACTGCGGAGAGCCCGTTGCCGTTACCGCGGTGTAAATTGCATAGGTTTTGCATTCGCCGTCAGTATCCTTCGGAAGTGCGAAGGGCTTAAGCGTTTTTACGTGAAGGGTTGTGCTTCTGCGCGAAACGATAAGCTTTCTTCCGCGCCTTCTGTAACACCTTACCCTGTAGTAATAATCGGTTTCCTTTTTAACGTTTTCGTCTTTGAATTTTCCGTTTAACGCCTTGCCTATTTTCTTAAAATGCTTATTGTCGCTGCTGCGGTAAACCTCAACAAGCGAATCGTTTTTAACATTTTTGATTTTAAGCTCAACGTACTTTGAGGAAAGGCTCTTTGCCGTAACCTCTGCCCTTTTGGCTGCCGTTTTGAAATCAACCGTGCCGAGTATTTCACCGTCGGCGCTGTTCATAACGGCATATTTGTACCTTGTGTTTTCGTTAAGTCCCGAAAGCCTTGCCTTTGTTGAAGCGGTGGTAAGCACCTCGTCCCACTTGCCGGTTATTATGTTAAGCCTGCAAAGCGTGTAGCTGAGGAAAAGCTCGCTGCTTTCCCATTTTAGCACAGCGTGTTTTGCGCCTACCTTTTCAGCCGTAACGGTAAAGCTTTTTTCCGCTATATCCGCCTGCATAAGCTCAAGCGGCTCAAGGCTCTGCGTAATAGCAGGGTGCTCCGTTGCCGTGCTTATTCCGTAAGGGTCCGGAAGCTCGTCGGCAAACGCGCAGACGCTCGTTCCTAAGAAAAACAGCACCGCAAGAAGAACGGAAACTATCTTTATTGAAAAATACCTGATAATAAAATCTCCTTTAAATTATTACAAAAGCGTTACAAACGCATAGTAAGTGTTATAGCATATTTGAGCCCAAATGTCAAATTTTCGCGCAGTTAATAGACTTTTTGGGCTGTAACAGTTTTGTAACTAATATGGTTGTTGACAAAACCGCGCATTAGTATATAATGTTATTGAACTTAAAATTTCGGGGCGGGGTGTGATTCCCCACCGGCGGTATAGTCCGCGACTCCCTTACGGGACTGATACGGTGAAATTCCGTAACCGACGGTAATTGGTTAAGTAAGCCTTAACCATAAGTCCGGATGAGAGAAAGAATACTGTGTATTTACGCCCTGACAGTCAGTCAGGGCTTTTTCAATTAAAAATTTAACCTTATTGCCTTCCCCTTGGGGGGAAGGGGGACCGCTTGCGGTGGATGAGGGGAAGGAGATAACTATGTCAAAAACACAGAAAAAAACAAGGCTGATTGCAGGCTGCGGAATGTTAACCGCGGCGGCGGTGGTACTGCAGTACATTGAATTTGCAATTCCGATTATGCCGAGCTTTATCAAGCTTGACTTTTCCGATTTGCCGGAGCTTATAGGCGCCTTTGCCTACGGACCGCTTGCGGGAATTATTATTGCCCTTTTTAAAAACCTTATACATATGGCGGTAAGCCAGAGCGGTTTTATAGGCGAGCTTTCCAACTTCCTGCTCGGCGCGGTGTTCGCGGGCGTTGCAGGCCTTGTATATAAAAAAAATCAGACCAAAAAGGGCGCGTTGCTCGGCGGTTTGCTCGGCGCGGCGTGTATGGCGGCGGTTTCGCTCCCGTCAAACCTGTTTATTATTTATCCTTTATATTATAACGTTATGGGCTTTCCCGAACCTGCAATACTCGGAATGTATCAGGCGCTTTTGCCCGCGGTAAAGAATATGGTTCAGGCGCTGCTGATTTTCAACGTTCCGTTCACCTTTATCAAGGGATTAATCTGCGTTGGCGTTTCAATGCTGATTTATAAGCCGCTTTCCCCGATTTTACACGGAAGAAAAAATTAACAATTGACAATTGATAATTGATAATTGATAATTAACGAATTAGGAAATGAAAAAGATTCTGATTTCAGCTGCGTTGGCCATCGCTGCCATCGGCAGCACCAACGCACAGCAAATGAC
>JAFYGD010000192.1 GCA_017543415.1 Eubacterium sp.
ACGGTACGGGAGGATTTATCAGCCGCGGTAAATCAACGCCGTTCCCTTGTCATTATGCAAATGCAATCTGGAACAGCGATAAGGACGTTATTGAATTTATTAAATGGATTCAAAAGCAGCCGTTTTATGAAAATACAACTATAGTTCTTATCGGCGACCATCTCAGTATGGATACAAAATTCTTTAAACAGGCAAAGTTTAAAAAGAATTATAAACGCAGGCAGTTTAACTGTATTATCAATCCTGCTCCTACGGTAGGAACACCCGATAAAAAGATTACAAGAAACCGTAAGTGGGCAAACTGGGATTATTTCCCGACCATTGTTGCCTCTCTCGGCGGTCAGATTGAGGGCGAACGCCTCGGAATAGGAACAAACCTGTTCAGCGGAAAGCCTACAATTTATGAGGAGCTCGGCGTTAAATACGTTGATAAGGAGCTTGAAAAGGGCAGTAAGCTCTATAATGAAAAAATCCTTCAGGTTTCGGAGCTTGACTCTGCAGCCTCAAGGGGAATAAAAAAGAAAAAGTAATATCTTTGCGGGCGGTTAATCCGCCCGCACTTTTTGTGTATAAAAAGGTGCCCAAATACTATAAATTGTGTCAATAGTTTTTGCAAAAATTTTGTTAAAAAAATTATTGATTTTTTGCTTGACAACCACACCTTGTTTATGTATAATAAGTACCGCTGTAAAGATGTTTAACTTTACAGATGTTTTTGAAAGGAGAGGTATTGTGGCAAAGAATTTAAACATCCCGCTTTTACTTGATTTTTACGGTGAAATGCTTACCGAAAAGCAGCGCGATTTTCTTGACCTTTACTATAATGAGGACCTCTCGCTTTCAGAGATTGCCGAAAATGAGGGCATTACCCGACAGGGTGTAAGGGACGCAATAAAGCGTGCGGAAGCGCAGCTTTTCGATATGGAAGGCAAGCTTCATATTTTTGAACGCTTCGGCAGTCTTGTTAAAGGGTTAGAGGAAATCGGCAAATGTGCCGACGCTATATATGAATATAACCTTAATCACTCTCTTTCACGGGAGATTAATGAAAACGCAGCAAGGATTAAAAGCCTTGCCGAATATCTCAGCGAGGGTTGATTAGTTAATGGCATTTGAAGGACTCAGCGAACGCCTTGAAAATTCGTTTAAAAAGCTGAGAGCAAAGGGTAAGCTTACCGAAGCCGACGTTAAGGAGGCAATGCGTGAGGTTCGCCTTGCACTGCTTGAAGCGGACGTTAACTACAAGGTGTCCAAGGAATTTACAAAAAAGGTAACCGAAAGGGCTATCGGCGCAGATGTAATGGAAAGTCTTACGCCGGGTCAGATGGTTATTAAAATAGTTAATGAAGAGCTTACGGAGCTTATGGGCGGTAATGAAGCAAGACTTGCCATTGCCAACCACCCGCCTACAATCATTATGATGTGCGGTCTTCAGGGCTCGGGTAAAACAACCCACAGCGCAAAGCTCGCGCTCAAGCTCAAAAAGGAAGGCCACAGACCGCTGCTCGTTGCCTGCGACGTTTACAGACCTGCCGCTATTAAACAGCTTCAGGTAGTCGGCGAACAGGTCGGCGTACCCGTTTTTGATATGGGTACCGAGGACCCCGTTAAAATAGCTGACGAGGCTGTTAAGTACGCAAAGGACCACGGCAACGACTATATGCTTATTGATACCGCAGGCCGGCTTCATATTGACGAAGCCCTTATGCAGGAGCTTGCCAATATAAGAGCAACCGTTCATCCCCATGAAATCCTGCTTGTTATTGACGCAATGACCGGTCAGGACGCGGTAAACGTTGCCAAAACCTTTAATGAAACGCTCGGCATTGACGGCGTAATTCTTACAAAGCTTGACGGCGATACAAGGGGCGGCGCGGCGCTTTCCGTAAGGGCTGTAACAGGTAAGCCGATTAAATTTGTCGGCACGGGCGAAAAGCTCGATAACCTTGAAACCTTCCATCCAAGCCGTATGGCTTCCCGTATTCTCGGTATGGGCGACGTGCTTTCGTTTATTGAAAAGGCGGAACTTGCGCTTGATGAAAAGAAGGCGGCGGAGCTTGAAGCAAAGCTTGCAAAGAATAAATTTGACCTTAACGATTTGCTTGACCAGTTTGAACAGATTGAGCGTATGGGCTCAATTAAGGATACAATTAAGCTTATCCCCGGTATCGGCAAACAGATTAAGGATGAGGATATTGACGAAAAGGCGTTTGACCGTTTCAGAGCCATTATCTATTCAATGACTAAAGAGGAACGCGCAAATCCCGAAATTATCAATCCCTCGCGTAAAAGAAGAATTGCAGCGGGCTGCGGAAGGCAGGTTGAGGATGTCAACAAGCTGCTTGCCCAGTTCAAGCAAATGCAAAAAATGGTTAAGCAAATCGGTGGCAATAAAGGACCCAAGGTCAGCAAAAAAATGCGCCGCATGATGCAGCAAAACCCCGAAATGGCAGAAAAAATGATGGGTAATATCAAAGGACAGAACCCATTTGGTTTTTAAATAATTAATTAACATATTTTACTATGGAGGTAAACAAAAATGGCAGTAAAAATCAGACTTCGCAGAATGGGCGCAAAGAAAGCTCCTTTCTATCGTGTAGTAGTAGCAGATTCAAGATATCCCCGTGACGGTCGTTTCATTGAGGAAATCGGTTATTACAATCCTATGACTGACCCTGCAGAGGTTAAGCTTGATGCAGATAAGGCAAAGAAGTGGATTGCTAACGGTGCT
The DNA here is from genome assembly GCA_017543415.1 of Eubacterium sp. Lineage (GTDB taxonomy): Bacteria > Bacillota > Clostridia > Oscillospirales > Acutalibacteraceae > Eubacterium_R. The sequence continues at coordinate 2,732 of JAFYGD010000192.1, forward strand.
CAGCCTACCGATACAGTAAAGGCTATCCTTAAAAAAGAAGGCATCCTTTAATCTGTAATTGAATTACAGCATTAAACAGGAGGTGTTTTCTTTGGAGGAATTGTTAAAAGCAATAACCGCGGGCTTAGTTGATAACCCGGACGGTATTTCAATTGAGGTTGACGAGCCTAACGAAGAAGGCGTAACCGTTTATCATCTCCACGTTGACGAAGGCGATATGGGCCGCGTAATAGGAAAGCAGGGTAGAATTGCAAAGGCAATCCGCGTTGTAATGCGTGCTGCTGCTAACCGCAGAGATGCAAAAATTTCAGTTGAAATTGACTAATACGAAGTAGGGGCGGGTCTATGAGCCCGCCCGTTTTTTAGATTATGAAGCAGTATCTTGAAATAGGAAAAGTAAATAATACCCACGCGCTTAAAGGCGAATTAAAGCTTGAAATGTGGTGCGACGGTATTGATTTTTTAAAACAGCTCAATTCTGTTTATCTTGATGAAAAGGGAAGCGGTAAGCTTACCCTTGTTTCAGCGCGTCCCCAAAAGAATATTGCAATTATAAAGCTTGCCGAAATCAATACGGTTGAAGAGGCTGAAAAGCTCAAGGGCAAGGTGCTTTACTGTAACCGCAACGATGTTAAAATTGAGGATGACGCGCATTTTCTTGCAGATATTATCGGCTGTTATGTGGTTGATATTGATACTGAAGAGGAGTACGGCAAAATAGTTGACGTTATGAACTATGGCTCCTGCGATATTTACGATGTTGAAAGCTGGGGAAAGCATACCCTTATCCCTGCTATTCCCGAGGTTATTAAGGAAATCAATACCGAATATCAGGTTGTGCGTATTAAACCGATGAAAGGACTTTTTGATGAGAATTGATATAATGACGCTCTTTCCCGAAATGTGCAGCAGCGTTCTCAATGAAAGTATAATCGGCAGAGCGCGTAAGGCGGGAAAGGTAGAAATCAACACCGTTGATATCCGTGAGTTTACCGAGGATAAACACCGCAGGGTAGACGATAAACCTTACGGCGGCGGAATGGGTATGGTTATGCAGGCACAGCCCGTTTATGACTGTTATAAAGCCATTTGCAGTGAACTCGGCAGGGAGCCGCATTTTGTATATATGACCCCTCAGGGTAAAACTCTTACGCAGCAGAGGGTTAAGGAGC